>JBOHDW010000029.1:0-2625 GCA_050700795.1 Nocardioidaceae bacterium
CGCCGGAGAAGGCCTACACCCTCACCGCGCGGGACCGGGACGTCGTACTCCCGACGCCTTCGGACGAGGACGAGAACGGCGTCGCGAACCGCGAGGTGCGGCTGAACCGGCTGCGGGCTCGTGCGTCGCAGTTCTGGTTCGGCTCGAACATCCAGAAGCCGACGGTCGCCGAGCTCGAGGCGGCGCACGCGCATGCCCAGCACGAGCTCGAGGTCGGTCCGGACGGGCACCAGCACCTGGGTGAGGGCGAGTACGAAGGGGAGTACGAGCTGGACGGCGTACCGGCTGACGGGCATCAGTTCGACGGCCGGCACCCGATCGAGGGGGATGAGCTCCGGAAGGAGCACTAACCCTCCCCTTTGGTTGCCCCAGCCGGTATCTGCCTGCGTAACCGAGCACAGCCCCCGTTCCGCAGCCCCCCAGCCCCAATCCGCCCGCGCAACCGGGCACAGCCCCCGTTCCGCAGGCGCCGTACGCCGCGAAGGGCGACCCTCGCCGCGAGGGCCTGTGGATGACGCGAGCGAGCATCGGGAGATTGCTGCACAGTGGCCACATGCCAGAACTCGCCAGCAGTCGAGAACCCCTCAACGTCCGCGCACCGTTCACCACGCAAGCCGCGTTGGCGGCCGGCATCTCGCGTTCAACGCTGGCCGGCCCGACTTACCGCTGCCTCCTCCGCGGCATCTACATCCTGGCCTCGATGCCGGCCGACCCCGAGCAACACATACGCGCCGCACTCTTGGCCCACCCCGAGGGAGCGTTCGCGAGCCACCAGAGCGCCGCACGGATCTGGCGGCTGCCCATCCCGCATACGGCCGAGGAGCACGTCACCGTGATCGGCCGGCGCCACCGCCGGTCGCGCCCGGGAGTCACCTCCCACCTGGCCCCGCCGAACTGGCCGATCACTCAGGTACGCGGGATCCCGGTCTCCTCACCCGAAGCCCTGTTCGTGGAGTTGGCCGGCGAACTCGGTCTCGTGGACCTAGTGGTCGTCGGCGACGCGCTCGTCAAACGGGGGTTGGTCACCGTCGAGCAGCTACGCAAGTTCACCGCCGCCTCACGGGAGCGTCACGCGATCGCCGCCCGGCGCGCCGCCGACTACGTGCGCGCCGAGGTCGACTCGCCCCAAGAGACCCGCGTCCGGATGCTCCTTGTCCTCGCCGGCCTCCCCGAACCCTCGATCAACGTCAAGATCTATGACGTCGGGGGGCACCTGCTCTACCGCTACGACCTCGGCTACATCGAGGTGAAGATCGCCATCGAGTACGACGGCAGCCAGCACCGTCTCGATCTCGATCAGTGGGAGCACGACGTGGACCGCGACGAGTGGTCCCTCGACAACGGCTGGCGGGTGATCCGGATCTTCTCGCGAGGCATCTTCCGGACCCCGGACAAAACGATCGCGCGCGTGCAGAAGGCACTGCTGGCGGCCGGAGTGGCCGGCGTGCCCAAGCGGACGTCCGACGCGTGGCGTGCCTACTTCCCGATGCGCTGACCCGACCTGCCTCGACAGCCCAGCTTGATGGTGCTCGATGGGAACTGTGCTCGAGGGAAACAGCAGGAGAGGGGTCAGCCGGCCGTGGTGGGGTGGTAGAGCGCCGACCCCTTCTGGTACTGCGCGAACGTCTCGGTCCAGTCGCCGTACCCGTTGGTGAGGGTCATCTGCCGGTCCGACCCGGTCACATCCACCACGTCACCGACCTTGGACAGCGCGAAGAACCAGATCGCGTTCTCGGTGCTCATCCCGACGCAGCCGTGGCTGACGTTCGCGACGCCCTGGTTGCCGCCCTGCCACGGCGCGGCGTGCAGGAACTCACCGGAGTAGGTCACCCGCAGCGCATAGTCCACCGGGATGTCGTAGAAGTTCGGGCTGCTCGGGTTCGAGATACCGATGGTGGACGACTTCATCTCGATGTGACGGTACTTCTGGATGATCACCTTGATCCCGGAGCGGGTGATGAACCCGGGCATGCCGGCGCTGATCGGGATCGAGCGCAACAGCTTGCCGTCCTTGAAGACCTTCATGTGGTGGGTGTTGATGTTGATCCGGTCGATCACCCGCGAGCCGATCTGGAACTTCACCGTCCGCGACAGCTGCCCGAAGATCCCGTTGCCGGCCGGGATCGAGTTGACGTCGGCGTGCACCGTGACCGTCGTACCGGCCTTCCAGTAGTGCCTGGGCCGCCAGTGCACCTCGTTGTTGCTGATCCAGTGCCACGAGCCGACCTGCGCGGGCTGGGTGGTCACGTGCAGGTGCCGCTCGATCGAGGCGCGGCGGGTGACCGGCACGTCGAACCGCACGATCACCGGCATCCCAACGCCGACGGTCTGGCCGGCCAGCGGCGCGATGCTCGGGTAGGTCTGCTGGTCGAGCGTCAGGGGCTGGGCCCGGAAGACCTGGTGCTCGGTGGTCTTGGCGCCGCTCGCGTCGGCGGCGACCGCGGTGAGGCGGTACTTCGTGCCTGGCTCGAGGCGCTCGGAGGCCACCCAGGCGGTCCCGTCGGGAGAGAGCGTGCCCGCGACGGGAGTACGCCGCGGCCCGGCGACCAGCTTCACCGAGCCCAGCGTGCCGTCGGGGGTGGTGACCCGGACGATCTTGCTGACCGGGACGGTGGAGCGTGGCGT
>JBOHDW010000030.1:0-5358 GCA_050700795.1 Nocardioidaceae bacterium
CCGACGTGTCCCACCACACGCTCTTCCATCGGTACGTCGCGCTCGGCGACTCGTTCACCGAGGGCGTGGGCGACCCGGACCCGGCCCTGCCGAACGGCGTGCGCGGGTGGGCGGACCGGGTCGCCGAGGTGCTCGCGACCCTGACCCCGGACTTCGGATACGCGAACCTGGCCATCCGCGGGCGGGTCATGGGCGAGATCCTCGACACCCAGATCGAGCCGGCGCTCGCGTTGCGGCCGGACCTGGTCAGCCTCTACGCCGGCGGCAACGACCTGCTCCGCCCGCGAGTGGACCTCGATCGGCTCGTCGCCGGGTACGCCGCGGCGGCGGCGAGACTGACCGAGGCGGGCGCTCACCTGGTCCTGTTCACGGGGTTCGACCTCGGCCACGCCCCGGTCTTCCGTCATCTGCGCGGGCGGGTGGCGGTCTATAACGAGTTCGTCCGCGAGATCGCCGACCGGAACGGTGCCACCCTCATCGACTTCTGGCGGATGCGTGACTATCGGGACGCCCGGCTCTGGTCGGCCGACCGGCTGCACATGTCCACGGCCGGCCACGCACGGATGGCCATCAACGTGCTCGACCGACTGGGCGTCGCGCACGGCCTTGCTCTCGAGCGACTGGCCGAACGGGCCCGACCCACCCGCCGGGAAGAGCGTGCGGCGACCCGCGTCTGGGCCCGGGAGCATCTGGCGCCGTGGGTCCAGCGGCGGCTCCGAGGGGCGTCCTCGGGGGACGGGCTCGGTGCCCGGCGCCCGACGCTGGAACGGCCCTAGGCCGTTTCCGTGCATCAGCCGTGCAACAGCGTGCATCCCGTGTCGGAGGTGTCGACCGTTCGGGTAGCATCGCCTCCGCGTCGCCGCCTTAGCCGCGACCGCGCGGATGTAGTTCAATGGCAGAACATGAGCTTCCCAAGCTCACAATGCGGGTTCGATTCCCGTCATCCGCTCCATTCGCAACACCGTGGGCCTGGCGCCCCCCGCGCACAGCCTCACTCGCCGACGAGACCGTCGACGCCCTCCCGGATCAGGTCCACGTGACCGAGGTGCCGGGCGTACTCCTCGATCATGTGCAGCACCACCCAACGCAACGTGAACGGTTCGCCCCGAGGGTTCGTCCTCTCCGACAAGGAGCCCATCTGCTTGCCGGACACTGCCTCACGGCTGGCGGCGACGTTGGCCTCCCAGAGGGCGCGCAGCTGCGCCGGGCTGTCGTCGGCCGAGGTCCGGAACTCCCACTCCGGATCCGCGTCGAAGTCCACCGACCGCCACGGCTCGGCCTCCTCCAGCCCTCCGAAGTTGTGAGAGAACCACCAGTCCTCGACGAGAGCGAGATGTTTGACGAGGCCGCCGAGGGTCAGGGTCGACGGTGGGAGCGCCTTGTTCATCCCGGTCGCGTCGACTCCACCGGTCTTCCAGGCGAAGGTGGCTCGCTGCCACTCCAGGAAGGACAGCAGGGTCTCGTCCTCGGGCGAGTTCTGCGGGGTGGGCTCGCGGCCCTGTTCGTCGGTCATGCCGACGACCCTAGTCGCGACGACTCCCGACCCGAGTTCGTCTCCAGCCGGTCGATAGGGTCGAAGCCATGAGCGACTTCGCCGGCTTTCCGGTCGCCGCCCTCGACTTCTACGACGACCTCGAGATGGACAACACCCGTTCGTTCTGGACCGCACACAAGGACGTCTACGAGGAGGCCGTCAGGGGGCCGATGCTCGCGCTGTGCGCCGCCCTCGAGCCGGAGTTCGGGCCGGCCAAGGTGTTCCGCCCATACCGCGACGTGCGGTTCGCGAAGGACAAGACGCCCTACAAGACGAACCAGGGCGCGTACGTCGCGACGGGTCCGGCGACGGGGTGGTACGTCGAGGTCTCCGCGGCCGGCATCCATGTCGGCTCGGGGTTCTGGGGAGCGAGCACCGACCGGCTGGCGCGGCTCCGCGACGCGATCGCCGACGACCGGACCGGACCCGAGCTGGAGGCGATTCTGGCGGGGCTGACGAGGAAGCGCTGGAAGCGCGGCGGCGAGCAGCTGAAGACCACCCCCCGCGGCTACCCCGCCGACCATCCGCGTCTGGAGCTGTTGCGGCACAAGTCGCTGGCCGTGGGCAAGGTGTACGGGTTCGAACCCGTGGTGCACACCCCCGCCCTGCTGCGAAAGGTCCGCACCGACTGGCGCGCCGCCCGCCCGTTCGTCGAGTGGATCTCGAGTCACGCCGACTGACCGGGGTACCGCTCAGTGCGACTGCCAGGCGTCCTCGGACGCGGTGCGCGACGTGACCGCCTTCGGCAGCCGGCCCTCCGCCAGTCCAGCAATGGTGACCTGCTCGAAGACGTCGCGCAGGCTGCTGCGGGCCGCGATCCAGACGTGCTGCAAGACGTCGGCCTTGTCGTTGTAGGAGATCCCCTCCGGGCGCAGGCCGTAGACGCTGACGAGGGGGCCGTCCACGGCGCGGATCACATCGGCCACCGAGACGGTCGCGGGGTCTCGAGCCATCCGCCACCCACCGGACTGGCCGCGTTGGCTGTGCACGATCCCGGCCCGTCGGAGGTCGGCGAGGATCGCCTGGAGGAAGCCGTGCGGGATCTCCTGCAGTCTGCCCAGCTCCTCGGCGCTCACCGGGTTGCCGGCCGCGGGAGAGGCGAGCTCGATCAGTGCCCGAAGGGCGTAGTCGGACTTCGCGGAGACGCGCACGAAGTAAGTCTGTCAGAAAAGTGCAGATGCGGACCCGCGCCCGTTCGCCACCCGACCGGGTCAGCCGGCCTGCTCGTCGCTATCGGAGGAGCCCTCGGCGCCGTCGACCTCCGCACGTACGGCGACCATGTCGAGCTCACGAACCGCGGCGATGACCTGGTCGAGCGCCGGTGCTGGAAGCGCGCCGGGCTGACGGAAGACCAGCAGTCCGTCCTTGAACGCCATCAGTGTCGGGATCGAGGTGATGTTGGCCGCCGCCGCGAGCCCCTGCTCCGCCTCGGTGTCCACCTTGCCGAAGACCACGTCCGGGTTCGCGTCCGAGGCCTTCTCGAAGACCGGCCCGAACGCGCGACACGGGCCGCACCACTCCGCCCAGAAGTCGACGAGCACGATCTCGCCAGCTTCGACGGTGCTCTCGAAGGTGTCCGCACCGATTTCGATGGTCGCCATGGCGGTCAGTCTCCTCTGTTCGGCTTCGTGCCTGGTATGACGCTTCCGGGCCGGCGAACATTCCCGCCCGTGATTTCTTCGACCCGGATAGCGGTGTCTTTCAACGTCTTCTCAGGGTCGAGTGGCAATCTGGCTTTTGTGGGTACTTGTCCCTGTTGCGCGACCGGGGCTCCGGTTGAACCCCTGTACGGCTGCTGCGTTCGCTGCGCCGCGGAGTACAACTGCCAGCGGTGCGTCTCGTGCGGGACGTGGCGCCACGACCACCCGGCGAAGCGCGGAGAGGTCGAGTTCGGCGCGGACAACCTGGCCAGGTGCAGCGGCGGATGCCTGAGCCGGCTCGCCTCTAAGCGCACCCCGGCGGACCGCTCCGTCGACGCCTGATCGAGCCGGTCCCTCTCCCGGGAGTCGCGCGGCTGTCATGTCGCGGGACTTCGGCCCGCCCCCGGAGTCACCTACGTCGGCAACGGCCGACCTCGCGGACCACGGCTTCGAAAGTTTCTTCGATTGTGTCTCGAATAGTGAGATTTCGGGCAGGAAGTGTCGGTGCCTGCCGGGACAGTGGGGTCATGGCAACAGCGGTGGTGACCAGCGATCGGCGGGGCGACGCGTCCGGTCCGGTGCCGGTGTTGACCACTGCGGAGCTGGGGTCGTGGGTGGCGGGGCTGGCGGGGTTGGACACCGGTGTCGGTGACGGCGAGCGGGTCGACCAGCTACGCCTGTTGGAGGAGCTGAAGTGCGCGGCGGCGGCCGCGCAAGCGCGGGTGACGGTGGCCTTCGCCGACTCCCAGCGCGCCGCCCAGGCAGCCGGCGGGACGCCGGCTCGACGGGTGGGCGAGGGGATCGCCGCCCAGGTCGGGTTGGCCCGCCGGGACTCCCCGCATCGCGGTGGCCGCCATCTGGGGTTGGCCCACGCGCTGGTGACCGAGTTGCCGCACACGATGACGGCGTTGAGTGCGGGGGCGATCAGCGAGTGGCGGGCCACCCTGATCGCCCGGGAGACCGGGTGCCTGTCCGCGGCCGACCGGACCGCGGTCGATGCCGCGTTGGCCTCTCGACCCGGTGGGCTGGAGGCGTTGGGCGACCGGGAGACCGAGGCGGCCGCGCGGGCGTTGGCCTACCGGCTCGACCCCCACGCGGCGGTGGCCCGCACCGCCAAGGCGCACACGGAGCGGCGGGTCAGCCTGCGGCCGGCCCCGGACACGATGAGCATCCTGACCGGGTTGTTGCCGGTCGCCCAGGGGGTCGCCGCGCACACCGCGTTGACCCGGACCGCGGACCGGCTGCGGGCCGAGGGCGACCCGCGCACTCGTGGGCAGATCATGGCCGACACCCTGGTGCAACGACTCACCGGGCAGGCCACCGCCGAAGCGGTCCCGGTCGAGGTACAGCTGGTCATCACCGACCAGACCCTGCTCGGAGGTCCCGGCCCCGAGGGTTCCGTGGGTCCCGAGGGGTCCGAGGGTCTGGGGCGAGACGAACCGGCCCACCTGGGCGGGTTCGGGCCGATCCCGGCCGGGCTGGCCCGCCAACTCCTGCTTCCCCAGCCGAACCAAGCCCAGCCCGACCAAGCCGAGCCGAGCGGTGGGGTGGCCGAGCGGGGCAGGGTGTGGCTGCGGCGTCTCTTCACCCGTCCGGCCGACGGAGCCCTGGTCGGGCTCGACTCCCATCGTCGACTCTTTCCCGCCGGGCTACGCCGGATGCTGATCCTCCGCGACCGGTACTGCCGCACCCCCTGGTGCGACGCCCCGATCCGCCACCTCGACCACGTGGTTGCCCACGCCGAGGGTGGCTCGACCAGCCTCGACAACGGCCAGGGGCTCTGTCAGGGCTGCAACCATGCCAAGCAGGCCGCCGGCTGGACCGCCCGACCGTCTCCGGACGGCACCGTGGCCACCACCACCCCGACCGGGCACACCTACCGAAGCCACGCGCAACCGCTTCCCGGCGCCCCGGCCCGGGCCGCACCCCCATCACCCGTCGGCCACCGCATCGACCCCTTCACCCCGGCCGAGCGGCGGTTCCACCTCCTCATCACCGCGGCCTGAACGACGACGGGCCGGCGGGTCGCCGGAGAACTCTCCTTGAGACTCCTACCAGCGGGTAATATGCTGGTGTTACCGACGAGTAGGTCACTCGCCAGGGGGTGGCGAGGCCGACTCGAGGCCGACCGAAGGTGGAGCCGTGAGCCACTACAAGAGCAACCTGCGCGACATCGAGTTCAAC
>JBOHDW010000031.1:0-4091 GCA_050700795.1 Nocardioidaceae bacterium
GTCGGCAGAGCGTCTCCATGGTAAGGAGAAGGTCTACGGTTCGATTCCGTAGAGGGGCTCTGGGTTGGTCCTCGTCCGGGTCGGGCGGGCTCCGTCCCAGCGGCGGGGTAGCTCAGGTGGTTAGAGCACACGGCTCATAATCGTGGTGTCGCGGGTTCGAATCCCGCCCCCGCTACCGAGCGGGTTCGCCGACGATTGGCTCCGGCCTTGTGCGATCCGGCAGACTTGGACAGTTCGATCACGATCGAGACGAGAAGAAGAGGCACCCCGTGGCCAGCAAGAGTTCCGATGTCCGCCCCAAGATCACGTTGGCGTGCGTGGAGTGCAAGGAACGCAACTACATCACCAAGAAGAATCGCCGCAACGACCCGGACCGGATGGAGCTGAAGAAGTTCTGCCCGCGTTGCCGCAAGCACACCGAGCACCGCGAGACCCGCTGACCCGGTCACATCGGCCCTGCTAGCGTCCGCTGCATGGCAGTCGACGCCTCGCTCGCCGGCCGGACGTTCCCGCCGACCGAGCCTTATCCGGTCTCCGAGGAGAAGTTGCGGGAGTTCGCCGCGGCCACCGGGAACGCGTACGCCGGCGGAGCGGCGCCCGCCACCTTCCCCATCGTTATCGCCTTCGGGGCGATGACCGCACTGATGCAGGATCCCGAGGTCGGGATCGCGCTGCACCGGGTGGTCCACGGTGAGCAGCGGTTCCGCTACGCCCGCTCGATCGTGGCCGGAGACCGGTTGTCGGCCACCCTCACCGTCGACACGCTGCGGCAGATCGGCGGCGCCGACATCATCGGCACCCGCACCGAGATCACCGGTCCCGACGGCGAGCCCGTCTGCACCGCGTTCGCGACCCTGGTCCACCGCGGGGAGGACGCGTGAGGCCGGGTGACCAGCTGCCGGAGCGCCGCTACCGGGTCACCCGTGCGGACCTGGTCCGCTACGCCGGAGCCAGCGGGGACTTCAACCCGATCCACTGGTCGGACCGGGTGGCCGTCGCCGTGGGGCTCCCTGGGGTGATCGCGCACGGGATGTTCACGATGGCGCTCGCCGCGCGCGCCCTGGACAGCTGGGCCGGCGAGCCCGGCCGGGTCCGCGAGCTCGGGTGCAAGTTCACCAAGCCGGTGGTCGTGCCCGACGATGACGACGGGGTCGTGGTCGCCATCTCGGGGGTGGTCAAGGAGATCGACGACGACGGGATCCGCATCGCCCTCGAGGTCACCTGCGGCGAAGACCGGGTGCTCGGTCAGCCCAAGGCCGTGCTCGCCGTTGGTTGACCTGTTGGCCGACCTCACCACGCTGAGGCTCGGGGGACCGGCTGGCCACCTCGTGTCCACCCGCACGACCGACGAGCTGATCGCGGCCGCCGGCGACCGGAGCGCGCTCATCGTCGCGGGTGGAAGCAACCTGGTCGTGGCCGACGAGGGGTTCCCCGGGACCGTCGTACTCGTCAGGACGAGCGGTGTCCGGGTCGAGCTGGACACGTGTGGCGGCGCGATGGTGACCGTCGCGGCCGGGGAGGTGTGGGACGAGCTCGTCGTGCGGGCCGTGCACGAGGGCTGGCGGGGGATCGAGACGCTGTCCGGGATCCCGGGAAGCGTCGGAGCCACCCCGATCCAGAATGTCGGTGCCTACGGCCAGGAGGTCGCCGACACGATCGCGTCGGTGCGCTGCTGGGACCGCACCGAGCGAGTGGTGCGCACCTTCGCGGGTGCCGACTGCGGCTTCTCCTACCGGTCCAGCCGGTTCAAGCGCGAACCCGGTCGGTACGTCGTGCTGGAGGTCACCTTCCAGTTCCGGCTCGGCGACCGCAGCGCCCCGATCGGGTACGCCGAGCTGGCCCGCTCGCTGGACGTCGCGCCCGGCGAGACGGCACCGACCGCCGACGTGCGTGACGCGGTCCTGGCGCTGCGCCGCTCGAAGGGGATGGTGCTCGACCCGAGCGACCACGACACCTGGAGTACGGGGTCGTTCTTCACCAACCCGATCCTGCCGTCCGACACCCTCCTGCCGCCGGGTGCGCCCCGCTGGCCGCAGCCCGACCGCACCGTCAAGACCAGCGCCGCCTGGTTGATCGAGAGCGCCGGTTTCACCAAGGGGTACGCCGTCGGCCGGGTCGCCCTCTCCACCAAGCACACGCTGGCGTTGACGAACCGGGGTGGCGCATCGACCGCGGAGCTACTGTCCCTGGCGGCCGAGGTACGCCGCGGCGTACGACGGAGGTTCGCGATCACGCTGGAGAACGAACCCGTCCTCGTCGGGTGCGTGATCCCGCACTGACCGGACGCGACCGCACCGAAGTGGTCGGCGTCAGGTGTTGGTCGTCGAGGAGCTCATCGTCGATGCGAAGACCCCGACAACCACCAGCACTAACGCGAAGAGCAGACCCAAGCACAGCAAGATGGTGGCGATGATGCCGCAGATGCGCCCGGCGTTGGCCTGACCGCGGCCGCCGATCCGGCCCTGGGACGCGTCGATCTCGCGGATCGCCCTGCTGCCCATCGACCAGGCGAACGGCCCGAGCACACCGCACACCACCAACGACAAGATGCCGAGCACCAGGATCGTGGTCGACCTCGGGTGGTCGGGGGCGTACTGCACCCCGGCGTAGCTCGGGGGCCCGTAACCGGAGGGCGGGCCGTAGCCGGGCTGGCCGTAGGTCGGCTGGCCGTAGGTCGGCGGTGGCGGAGCCTGGGGCGTCGGTTCCTGCGCCCAGGAGCCGGGGTCGCCGGGTGGCGGGACGGCGTCCGGGTCCTGGGGCGGTTCCCCCGATGTGTTCGTCATGCGGGTCAGTGTGCCAACCAGGAGTCGATACCGGCCAGCAATTGCGCGGATCGGTCCGTCGGCGCACGGGAGGCGCGCACCGACATCCTGGCCAGCCCCGCGAGCTGTGCATCGGTCAGGCCATGGGCCGCGCGCATCGAGGCGTACTGATCGGCCAGCCGCGAACCGAACAGCAACGGGTCGTCGGCACCCAAGGCAACCGTCGCCCCCGCCTCGAGCAGGACTGGAAGCGGCACCGACGCGGGGTCGTCGTAGACCCCGAGCGCCACGTTGGAGAGCGGGCACACCTCGAGCGGGACACCCAGCTCGACCACGCGTGCCAGCAGGGCCGGGTCCTCGGCCACCCGGACCCCGTGCCCGAGGCGTTGCGCGTGCAGCTCGTCGAGGCAGTGCCGCACGCCGGCGGGTCCGAGCAGCTCTCCGCCATGCGGGTCCAGCAGCAGGCCGGCCCGTTCGGCGATCGCGAACGCGGGCGCGAAGTCGGCGGTGGTCCCGCGGCGTTCGTCGTTGGAGAGCCCGAAGCCGACCACCCCGCGGTCGGCGTACTGCGCCGCGAGCCGTGCCAGGGTGCGCGCGTCGAGCGGGTGCCGGGTCCGGTTCGCAGCGATGATCACCGCGATGCCGAGGCCGACCGTCCGTTGGGAGTCGCGGGTCGCGTCGAGGACCAGCTCGGTGAACGCCGTGATCCCGCCGAAGCGGGCCGCGTAGCCGCTCGGATCCACCTGGATCTCCAGCCACTGCCCGCCGTCGGCCAGGTCGTCCTCTGCGGCCTCCCGCACCAGTCTGCGTACGTCGGCCTCGGTCCGCAGCACCGAGCGCGCCACGTCGTACAGCCGCTGGAACCGGAACCAGCCCTTCTCATCGGCGGCCGACAGCGTCGGCGGCCAGTCGTTGACCAGCGCGTCCGGGAGGACGATGCCGTCGCGCTCGGCCAGCTCGAGCAGCGTGCCGTGCCGCAGTGAGCCGGTGAAGTGCAGATGCAGATGGGCCTTCGGCAGGGCATGGATCGGGCGGCGGACCACCGGATCAGACAAGCAGCTTCTGGATCCGCCCGACTCCCTCGACGAGGTCGTCGTCACCCAGTGCGTAGGAGAGCCGGAGGTATCCCGGGGAACCGAAGGCCTCGCCCGGCACGACCGCGACCTCGGCCTCCTCGAGGATCACCTCGGCCAGCTCGGCGGATGTCGTCGGGACGTGGCCGGCGATCTCACGGCCTAGCACCCCCTTGACCGAGGGGTATGCGTAGAAGGCCCCGGTTGGTTCCGGGCAGACCACGCCGTCGATCTCGTTCAGCATGCGCACCATGGT
>JBOHDW010000032.1:0-2962 GCA_050700795.1 Nocardioidaceae bacterium
CAAGGAGACCCACGAGTTCCTCAAGAAGGTGCGCACGTTCGTGGACCGCATCTACCCCGGCAAGGTGCTGCTCGCCGAGGCGAACCAGTGGCCGGCCGACGTCGTCGACTACTTCGGCGGGGCCTACGACGAGGACGGCGAGTGGGTCGGCGACGAGTGCCACATGTGCTTCCACTTCCCGGTGATGCCCCGGATCTTCATGGGCGTTCGCCGCGAGTCCCGCTTCCCGATCTCGGAGATCCTGGAGCAGACCCCCCCGATCCCGGCCAACTGCGGGTGGGGCATCTTCCTGCGCAACCACGACGAGCTGACTCTGGAGATGGTCGCCGACGAGGACCGCGACTACATGTGGGGCGAGTACGCCAAGGACCCGCGCATGAAGGCCAACATCGGGATCCGCCGGCGGCTCGCCCCGCTGCTCGACAACGACTACAACCAGATGGAGCTGTTCACCGCGCTGCTCCTCTCTCTGCCCGGGTCGCCGGTGCTCTACTACGGCGACGAGATCGGCATGGGCGACAACATCTGGCTCGGTGACCGAGACGGCGTGCGCACCCCGATGCAGTGGACCCCGGACCGCAACGCCGGGTTCTCGGTCGCCACCCCCGGCCGGCTGCACCTGCCGGTCATCCAGGATCCGGTCTTCGGCTACCAACGGGTCAACGTGGAGACCGAGCTCGAGAACGCCTCCTCCTTGCTGCAGTGGACGCGGCGGATGATCATCGTGCGCAAGAAGCACCCGGCCTTCGGGCTGGGTGCGTTCGCCGACCTCGGTGGCTCGAACCCCAGCGTGCTCGCCTATGTCCGCGAGCACGTCGACCGCGACGGCAACTCGGACTCGGTGCTCTGCGTCAACAACCTCTCGCGGTTCCCGCAGCCGGTGGAGCTGGACCTGCGCCGCTTCGAGGGAACCGCCCCCATCGAGCTGCTCGGCGGCGTCCGATTCCCGGTGATCGGCGAGCTGCCCTACCTGCTCACGCTCGGCGCCTACGGCTTCTACTGGTTCCGGCTGCCGGCCCCCGAGCTCCCCGACGAAACGGCCCCCTCATGATTCCGGCACTCGAACAGCTCCTCGCCTCCGCCCGCTGGTTCGGCGGCAAGGGTCGCGGCGTCACCGTGACCGACGTACGCCGGGTGGCCGAGCTCGGTGACCTGACAGAGGGCGGCCCCCTGGTCGCCGTACTGCTGGTGGAGGTGGCCTACGACGACGGGGCGACCGAGACCTACCAGGTCCCGCTCTCGTACTACCGCGAACCGCAGGAACGCCTCGCGCACGCGGTGGTCGGTGACTGGGACGAGGGGAGCGAGGGCCACGTGCACGCCTACGACGCCGTGCACGACCGTGAGTCCGGCGACCTGTACCTGCGCGCGTTCGCCGACCAGGCGCGCGCGGGTGCCCTCGTGTTCCATCGGGTGCCCGGCTACGACCTCGACCTCGACGCGCACTCGACCCTGATGCCGGTCGAGCAGAGCAACTCCTCCCTCGCCTTCGGCGAGGACAGCCTGATGAAGCTGTTCCGCAAGGTCATGCCCGGCACCAACCCCGACATCGAGATCCACGAGGCGCTCACCCGGGCCGGCTCGGAGAACGTCGCCCTGCTCTACGGCTGGCTCGAGCTCACCTCGCGCGGCGGCCCGCCGACGCAGCTCGCCCTGCTCCAGCAGTTCCTGCGCACCGCCAGCGACGGCTGGGACCTGGCGCTGGCGAGCGTCCGCGACCTGTTCGCCGAGGCGGACCTTCGCGCCGACGAGGTCGGCGGCGACTTCGCCGGGGAGTCTGAGCGGCTCGGTGAGGCGACCGCCCTCGTGCACGCCACCCTCGCCGAGGCCTTCCCCACCGAGATCTGGGGCGGTGCGGAGCTGACCGCGCTGGCCGACGACATGCGGGCCCGCCTCGAGGTCGCGCGGGCCGTCGTACCCGGGCTGGCCGAGCTCTCTGCGGGGTTGCTGGCCACCTTCGGCGGGCTGACCCGGATAGGCGGCAAGGTCGAGGTGCAGCGAGTGCACGGCGACCTCCACCTCGGCCAGACGCTGCGCACGGTGAAGGGGTGGAAGATCGTCGACTTCGAGGGCGAGCCCGCCAAGCCGCTCGCCGAACGGGTACGCCCCGACTCGCCCTGGCGCGACGTCGCCGGGATGCTGCGGTCGTTCGACTACGCCTCCCACTCGGTGCAGGCCGACGTCGACACCGACGACGAGGCGCGCGCGCAGATCGAGTACCGCGCCACCGAGTGGGCGCAGCGCAACCAGGTGGCGTTCCTGCGCGGCTACACCGGCGATCACCCGCTCTCCTCCGACGAGGCGCTGCTGCTGCGGGCCTACGAGGCGGACAAGGCGGTCTACGAGGCGGTCTACGAGGCGCGCAACCGTCCGACCTGGCTGCACATCCCCCTGGGCGCGATCGGCCGGTTGGTGGCATGACCGACCGGAAGAAGAAGAGGGTCCGGCTGCCGGTGGTCGACGCCGAGCTCGACTCGCTCGTCGCGGGCAGCTACGGCAACCCACACGCAATCCTCGGCGCGCACCCACACGACGGTGCCGTCACGGTGCGCGTGCTCCGACCGCTCGCGGAGTCCGTGACCGTCCTGCACGGCGACAACCGGGTGAGCCTGGAGCACGAGCACGAGGGCGTGTGGGCCGGGGTGCTCGACGTTCCGGAGCCGCCCAGCTACCGGCTCGAGGTCAGCTATCCGGGTGGCCCGGCCCTCGTCGTCGACGACGCGTACCGCTACCTGCCCACACTCGGCGAGATGGACCTCTACCTGATCAACGAGGGCCGGCACGAGCAGCTGTGGGACGTGCTCGGCGCCCATGTGCGCACCTACCAGGCGTCCACCGGGGACGTGACCGGCACGTCGTTCGCCGTGTGGGCCCCCCACGCCCGCGGCGTGCGGGTGAAGGGCGACTTCAACTCGTGGGACGGGCGCGAGCACCCGATGCGCGAGCTCGGGGTGTCCGGCGT
>JBOHDW010000033.1:0-3127 GCA_050700795.1 Nocardioidaceae bacterium
ATGCCGGTGAGCAGCGTGAGGGCCTCGGTGACCTGGATCGAGCCGATGCGGGCGCAGAGCACGCCGAGCACGCCGCCCTCGGCGCAGGACGGGACCATCCCCGGCGGCGGCGGCTCCGGGTAGAGGCAGCGGTAGCAGGGCGCATTCTCGACCTGCTTCGGTGCGAACACCGAGGCCTGGCCGTCGAAGCGGTAGATCGAGCCCCACACGTAGGGCTTGTTCAGGAAGTACGCCGCGTCGTTGACCATGTAGCGGGTCGCGAAGTTGTCGGTGCCGTCGACGATGAGGTCGTACCCCGCGAAGACCTCCAGCACATTGTCGTTGTCGAGGCGCCGCTCGTGCAGGATCACGGTGACGAGGGGGTTCACCTCGGCGATCGACTCCTTGGCCGACAGCGCCTTGGACTTGCCGATGTCGGACTGGCCGTGGATCACCTGTCGCTGCAGGTTGGACTCGTCGACCTCGTCGAACTCGGCGATCCCCAGCGTGCCGACGCCGGCGGCCGCGAGGTAGAGCAGCGCCGGGCTACCCAGACCACCGGCCCCGATCACCAGCACCTTCGCGGTCTTCAGTCGCTTCTGACCGGTCATCCCCACGTCGGGGATGATCAGGTGCCGGCTGTAGCGGCGTACCTCGTTCGTGGTCAGCTCCGGGGCCGGTTCGACCAGGGGCGGCAGAGACACGGTTCACTCCGTTCGGCAAGGCGGTCAGGCGTCTGTCCAGCGCCATCGGTCCAACAAGGCGGCGGCGCTCCATGTTCCCGCCGTACGACGGCTGCCGGCGACGCGTCTTGCCAGTCGGATCACGCCCGGGCGGCGTACACCACCGCATTGGACAAGTAAACCGTCCCGTTCCAGTCGTCGCAGGTGATCAGCACCAGCCGCCCGGGACGGTCCTGGTCGAAGACCGCTGCGGCGTGACGGGCCAGCGACGCCTTGCGGTAGACGATCACCCGGGTCACGGCGTACCGGACCCGCCCGGCCACGGTGCGCACGACCACCCGATCACCGGTACGCAGCCGGTCCAGGTCGTTGAAGACCCCGCCGCCGGTGTGCACGGTGTGGCCGGTGATCACCGCACCGCCGCGAGCCGCGCCGGGCACCGCACCGCCGCTCCACCAACCCACCTCGTGCGGGTCGCTGGGCGGCAGCAGCACCCGCTGGGAGACGGTGGCCAGGACCACCGGCACGTCGACGCCCAACGAGGGAACGACCAGGCGTACCGGCCTTCCGGCGGCCGCCGACCGACCCCGCGGGGAGGGATGACTCGACGCCGTCGCCGCCGCCGAGTGGGGCGCGGAGACGTTCGCCGCGATCAGGGGTGGCGCCGCGGCGCTGGGCAGCCACTCGCCGGCGCTGGCCGCGAGCAGGATCAGCGCGATCGCCAGGAGGCCGGCCACGAGCGGCCCGCCGACGCCTCGACGGCGACGACGGGCCAGGTGCTCAGGACTCGTGCGAACCACGGGGTCGGCGCCACATCGCGAGCCAGCCGGCGGCGAGGAACAGGGCCGCGCCGCTTCCCATGAGGGCCACCGCCAGCGCCGCATGCGGGGAACCCGCCGTCGACCCCACCAACCCGGCGTCGACCGCGGTGGGCCGCACCGCCTGCGTGCCGAGGACGGTCGGGTCGGTCTTGGGATCTCCGCCACTCGGCTCGGGGCGGGAGGCCTCGGTGCCGAGCACGGTCGGCGAGGGGCTGGTGCTGGTCCAGGTCGACGCGCTGTCGCTGGCCGACGCCGAGACCGACGACGAAGGAGACGGCGACCACGGGTGGCAGCCACAGTGGGACGGCGAGGACGAGGGCGACGTCGAGTACGACGGCGAGGGCGACGAGGACATCGAGGACGACGCGGATGACGACGGCGAAGGCGACGACGACGGCTCCGTGCAGGGTCCCACCCAGAACACCTTGTGCTTGACGTCGGCCCCCTTCGACCGAGGCGTGTTCACGGTGATCTTCACGTGGAACCCCTGCTGCGGCTGCGGCTGACCGGTGAACGACAGCGTGTAGCTCTCCTGGTGATCGAGGCCGACGGGCTGCGTGGCGGTGAAGGTCGGGGTGAGGTTGCCGGTCACCGACATGGTGCCGTCGGTGGTGGGCGCCTGCTGCGCGAAGGCGACGGTCGCCGCGATGGGTCCATCGGTGTCGAAGTTGAACCACGCGATCGTGAACGCGCACCCCACGTGCGGGTCGTTGGCCTTCGAGGCAAGGTCGGTGCTGTTGACCTTGATCGTGCCGTTGTTTCCGGGGGCGCCATAGGACGCCGGAGCGTTGAGCAGCACCAGACCGCTGGTCAGCAGCATCGCCGCAATCGCGGCGAGCACCGCTGCGACGCGTCGAAGCAGGCCAAGGCTCGGTCGGGTCGCGACGTGGGACGCGGTCATGAGTACCCCCCAAAGGTACGAGGGGTGCCTCGGCGACCGGCCCCTGCCGGTGCGACTCCGCGTGCTGTTCCGCAATGCCCCCACCGCGGAACGGTGCACGTACGACACCCGTGCGGAAAGAGTGACTCTCGGGCTCGGGCAGTGTCAAGGAGGACACCCGTCGGCTGGGCAAGACTTCGCCCCGCGACGTACGGCCTGCGTCATCGGCGTCGGCGGGGGCGAGGTGTCGTGCGGGGTAGGCTCGTGCGTCGACGCTCCCGGGCGCCCGCCCCGGACCGCGAGCAGAGGGCAGACAGGTGACCACCGTGGACGAGCCCAGGCCGCGTGTCGCGCGGATGCCGCGTCCGGCGCGCCGGGCTCAGCTGCTCGACGCCGCGTTGGAGGTGTTCGCGGCCCAGGGGTACCACAGCGCGGCAATGGACGACATCGCCGAGCGGGCCGGCGTTTCCAAACCGGTCCTCTACCAGCATTTCCCGGGCAAGCTCGACCTCTACCTCGCCCTGCTCGACCGGTCCTGCGACACGATCATCGACGCCACCCGGGCCGCCCTGGTGTCCACCCACGACAACAAGCAGCGGGTGGCGGCGACGATGCATGTCTTCTACGACTACGTCGCCAGTGCCGAGGGGGCGTTCCGGCTCGTCTTCGAGTCCGACCTGACCAACGAGGCGGCGGTACGCGAACGGGTCGACCGGGTCACCCGCGAGTGCTCGACCGAGATCGCCCGGGTCATCCACGACGAC
>JBOHDW010000034.1:0-7533 GCA_050700795.1 Nocardioidaceae bacterium
GATGTGATGACGTTGTGGGGTTGTCAGGAGTCGAAGCCGAGGCCGACCCGGTCCATCGCACGCAGCCAGAGGTTGCGGCGGCCGTCGTTGGCGTCCGCGCGCTCCATCGACCAACGGGTCAGGTTCACCCCCAGCGCCCGCAACGGCTCGGGCGGGAACGGCAGCGGCCTGTCTCGCACCATCCGCAGCCGGGTCCGCTCGGTCGGCTCCCCCGACAACAGGTCGAGGACCACGTCGGCCCCGAAGCGGGTGGAGGCGACCCCGAGGCCGGTGAAGCCGAGCGCGTACCCGACACGGCCCTGGTGCGTCGTACCGAAGAAGGCGGTGAAGCGGGTGCTCGTGTCGATCACCCCGGCCCAGCGGTGCGTGAAGCGGAGCCCGCCCTCGAGCTGCGGGAAGGTGGCGAAGAAGTGCTCGGCCAGGCGGAGGTGGGTCGGGCCGTGCTGCTCGAGGTGGGGAGCGACCTTGCTGCCGTAGTAGTAGACCGCGTCGTAGCCGCCCCACAGGATCCGGTTGTCGCGGGTCAGCCGGTAGTAGTGGAAGTTGTTGGAGGCGTCGCCGACACCCTGTCGGTGCGACCAGCCGATCGAGGAGTGCTGCTCGGCGCTCAGCGGCTCGGTCATCAAGACGTAGTCGTAGACCGGCACCGTCATCAGCCGGAGGCGTCGTAGCAGGGGCCGGAACGCGTTGGTGGCCAGCACCGCCCGGGCGGCTCGGACCGAACCCGCGTCGGTGGTCACGGCCACCCCGGCACCCTCCGTCCCGATGGCGGTGGCGGCCGTGCCCTCGTAGATGCGCACCCCGGCTTCCAGGCACGCCCCCCGCAGCCCCCAGGCGAGGCGGGCCGGCTCGACCATCACGGTCGAGGTGGGCTCCCAGAGCCCCGCCACGTAGGTCGGCGAGTCGACCTCGGCACGCACCTGGTCGCGGTCCAGCAGGTGTACGACGTGACCGGCCGACTCCAGGTCGTGCGCGAGCTCGGCGAGATCCGCGGCCTCGTGGGGTGCCTTCGCGACGCTGAGCTCGCCGGTGGGCTCCCACGCGCAGTCGATCCGGTGGCGCTCCACGGTCTCGCCGATCGCCGCGAGGTTCTCGGCACCGAGGCGATCCAGGGCCGCGAGCTCGTCGGGCCAACGGGCCAGCCCGTTGTGATAGCCGTGGGTGAGGCTCGACGATGCGAAGCCGCCGTTGCGACCGCTCGCCTGGTCGCCACAGCGTCCCGCCTCGAGAAGGACCACGTCCGTCGACGGGTCCCGCTCCTTGGCGCGCAGGGCGGCCCAGAGACCGGAGTAGCCGCCGCCGACCACCACCAGGTCCGCGGTCTCGTGGCCGGTGAGCGGCGCCGCGGGGCCCGGTCGGTCGGGATCGTCGAGCCAGAACACGCTGGGCGCCGCCTGCTCGAGCGCGCGCAGGGGCCACTGCGATCGTGACGTCACGACGTACCTCTTCGACGGGGACTTCGGATACTGTCAGACCGCCCCAGAGCAACCAAGAGAGGGACCGCTTCGTGACATCTCGCAAGAACGGCGGGCCGGGGATGGTTCTCGATGATGTGTCCAAGGCGATCATCGAGGAGCTCCAGCAGGACGGCCGCCGCTCGTACGCCGCGATCGGCAAGGCGGTGGGGCTCTCCGAGGCGGCCGTCCGCCAACGCGTGCAACGGCTGATCGACGGCGGGGTCATGCAGGTGGTCGCGGTGACCGACCCGCTCGAGCTCGGCTTCGCCCGACAGGCGATGATCGGGATCAAGGCGCACGGGCCCCTCGAGCCGATCGCGGACCGGCTCGCCGCGCTCGAGGAGGTCGACTACGTGGTGATCACCGCGGGCTCCTTCGACCTGCTCGTCGAGGTGGTATGCGAGAGCGACGAGGCGTTGCTCAAGGTCGTGTCGAACAAGATCCGCAGGATCGAGGACGTCACCTCGACCGAGACCTTCATGTACCTCCGGTTGCGCAAGCAGACCTACTCGTGGGGTGTGCGCTGAGCCCCTCGTACGGCGACCTGTCGCTCTGGCACGCCACCGCGGACGACGACTGGACCCCCCGACCCTGCCTACCCGGCGACAGCTCCGTGGACGTCGTCGTGGTCGGAGCCGGGCTGACCGGTCTGTGGACCGCCTACTACCTGATCACCGCCGATCCGACACTGCGGGTGCTCGTGCTCGAGGCCGAGACGGCCGGGTACGGCGCCTCGGGTCGCAACGGCGGCTGGTGCTCCGCGCTCTTCCCGGCAAGCCTGGACCACCTCGCCGGGCTGCCCGGATCGTCGCGGCCGGCCGCGCTGGCCCAGCACGCGGCGATGCGCGGCACCGTCGACGAGGTGCTGCGTGCCGCGGGCGCCGAGGGGATCGACGCCCGAGCGGCGAAGGGCGGCACCATCACGCTGGCTCGCAACCGGGTGCAGCTGGGCAGGGCTCGAGCCGATGTCGAGCACGCGCGGTCGTGGGGGCGCGGCGAGGACGACGTACGTCTGCTCGGCCAAGCCGACGCCCGGGCCCGCCTCGACGCCACCGGAACGGTCGGCGCGACCTACACCCCGGACTGTGCGGCGATCCACCCCGGCCGGCTGGTCCGCGGGCTGGCCAGAGCCGTCGAGCGCCACGGCGCAACCATCCACGAAGGCACCCGGGTGCTGGCTATCGAGCCGGGACTGGTGCGCACCGAGCACGGCACCGTTCGGGCCGAGCACGTCCTGCGCGCGACGGAGGGGTACACCGCCGGCATCGACGGGCTGCGCCGTCAGGTCGTGCCGGTCTACTCGCTGATCGTGGCGACCGAGCCGTTGCCGGCGTCGACGTGGGACGCCATCGGGCTGCACGAGCGCGAGACCTTCTCCGACCAGCGGCACCTGATCATCTACGGCCAGCGCACGGCCGATGACCGGCTGGTCTTCGGCGGCCGCGGCGCGCCGTACCACTTCGGGTCGCGGATCCGCCCGGAGTACGACCGCGACGACCGGGTCTTCGCCAAGCTGCGCGCGACGCTCGCCGAGATGTTCCCGGTGCTCGCCGACGCCCGGTTCAGCCACGCGTGGGGTGGCTGCCTGGGCATCCCGCGCGACTGGTGCGCGTCGGTCGGCCTGGACAAGGAGACCGGGGTCGGCTGGGCGGGCGGCTACGTCGGCGACGGCGTCGCGACGACGAACCTCGCGGGGCGGACCCTGCGAGACCTCGTGCTCGGCCACGACACGGAGCTGACCGGCCTGCCCTGGGTGAACCACCACTCCCCCGCCTGGGAGCGCGAGCCGTGGCGGTGGCTCGGCGTCAACGCCGGCCTACGTACGACGGTGCTGGCCGATGTCGAGGAACGGGTCACCGGACGCTCCAGCCTGCTCTCGAAGGTGATCGGCCCGCTCACCGGCGGGCACTGATCTCCTTCGAGGCTCAGACGTGTTCGATGGTCTGCGTGCCGGTGTGGTCCACCAGGTAGCGACGCCCGGTCGGTGACCTCCACGAATAGATGCCAGGCTCGGGCATCGTGTAGTCCCAGTGCCCGTGGGTCTTGACGCGGTGGTGCCTTCGGCACAGCCCGGCAAGGTTGGCCGGGCCGGTCTGGCCGGGTGGCCCGCCCTCGTCGGGATCGACGTAGTCGGTGATGTGGTCGAGGTCCTTGCGGCGACTCGTGTTGGGACAGTAGGGAAACGGGCAGCACGGTGTGCGGAGCAGCACGGTCTCCGCGATCCGATCGGGCACTTCGTAGGAGTCGACGGCTTCGGTGCCGTGCAGGTCCAGGACCGGGCTGAGCCTGAGCGAGGCGGCCACCCCGCCACGGTCAAGCCACTCACGAGCCTTCTGCAGCGTGACCGGGCCGATGCCCTCGACCCGCGCGACCCCTGACTCTGGCCGGCCACTCCGGGTGGCCAGGTCGGCCAGGGACACGTGCACGTGCAGGGTCGCCTTTGGCCGAGGAGGTCGGATCGCTGCCGGCTGTACGACGTCGGGGTCACGGGTGAACAGGTCAAGGGCGGCGTGCGGGTCGGCCAACCAGCCCAACGCCTTGGCCCGACGGACGTCGAGCTTGTCGGCGTCCCCCAGCCGAGCCAGCTGGTCGGCCACGGTGGTCAGCATGGTGTCGAAGCCGAGTGCGTCGGCCTCGTCGGCGCGGATGCTGATCGCCCGAACCCCGTGCTCGCCCCTCTGGGCCAGGAACGCTCCGCGTGAGTCCGCGGCGGCCTGTTCGGCGGTGCGAGCGGTCTCCGGGTCACACCGGATGATCGCCGCTTGCACCAGCGCCTCGAGGCGGGCCGAACCGATCTTGTGCGCGAACGGCGCGACCTGGGCGTCCACGAAGGCGGCCGCCTCGACGGAAAGCGCGCGCGTCTGGTCGGCGATCCTGCCGGCCCGCCACGCGGGCAACCGCCCACCGAGCACGCGTGCCCAGCAGAGCGGCAGCCGGTGCCGCAACTCCAGAGCCCGCCCGATCAGCTGCTGGGCGGCCCCCGTCGAGCACTTCAGCACCGCGCCGAGCTCAACCGCGGCGAACTCGGCCACCGAGGGAGTCCCCTCACCCCCCAGACTGGTGACCGTCTCCCGTCCCGGCGTCGCCTCCACCCACCCGCTTGTGCCGATCGGCACCAGCACCGACTCCGCCGGGTGCAGGTCCGCGTAGTGCGCCGCCACGGCCAGCAACCGGGCCTCAGCGGCATCAGCGGCGAGACGTGCCCGTCCGGCGGCGGCCAGCGCGCCTTCCACGTCCAGGGCAGCGACCCCATCGTTCACCGAGGCCCAGTTGCCCACTGCACTTTGCCCGAACATGTGTTTGATTCTATCTCACGAGAAAGACAATCGCCACCGAGAATCCCCTTATCCACAAGGGCAAACTCAGACTTTCTACCACCGCTGAAGGCGCTCTTCCTAGCGTTCCGCGGCCTCGACCAGCATCCGGTTCACCAGGTGCGACCGCTCCTGCGCGCACAGGTGGCCGCAGCCCATCTCGACCAGCTCGGCCTGGGAGATGCGCCGGCAGGTCACCTCGGCGTTCTCGAAGGGCACGATCCGGTCCTTGACCCCGTGGGCGACCCAGGTCGGCACGGTGATCTCCCGGTCGGACAGCCCCTCCGCAAGGAACGCCTCGCACGCGTCGTACTGCGCCTTCCAGGCCTCGGCCGGCGTGGGGTGCTCCAGCCGCGCGGCCAAGAGCGCCTCGAACTGCTCCGGGTGATCGTCGGTCCAGCCGGGGGCGAACGACAACGGCATGGTGGCTCGCGCGTACTCCTCCGGGGGCAGATGAGCGGCCGCCAGCCAGGCGCTCCTGGTCTCCTCCGGAAGCGGCACCGAGTCGGGGCCACCGATGCTGGTGGAGATCAGCACCAGGGACCGCACCAGATCCGGCCTGGCCAGCGCGAGCGTGAGCGCGATGCAACCACCCATCGACGCACCGACGACGACGGCCGGGCCTCCCCCGGCGTCCTCGATCACGTCCGCCACGTCCGCGGCCATCCGGCCGATGGAGTACGGCGCCGGGGGCTTGTCGCTGCGACCGGACCCGCGATTGTCCAGCACGAGGGCACGACCCACCTGGGCGACCGCGGAACGCTGCATCGCCCACGACCACGCGGCGTACCCGAGGCCGGGAACGAGCACGACCGGACGACCGGCACCCTCCTCCTCGATCGCGAGGCCGGTCCCGTCGCCGGCCACGAGTCGACGTCTGCGCGGGGCCACCCGGCGCACCCTATCGCCCCCGATGTGCCTAAACCGATCAAGCGACCCGCACGACCGTCTGGGACGATCGCGAGGAAGACCAAGATGGACAGGAGGGCGGGATGAACCACAACCATGCCGAGGTCTGCTCGTCGGTCGAGTGGGCCGATCACATCCGTGACGACGTGCTGCCTCGCGCCCTCGGTGATGACGGGCTCGGCGGCGACGTACTCGAGATAGGGCCGGGGTACGGCGCCGCCACCGAGCTGGTGCGGTCGATGGCGACCCGACTCACCGCAGTGGAGATCGACCCGGAGCTCGCGGGGCCGCTGGCCGAGAGGTATCCCGACGTGACCGTGCTCGTCGGATCCGCGACCGCGACGACGTTCGAGTCCGGCCGCTTCGACGCGGTGGTCTGCTTCACGATGCTGCACCACGTGCCGACGCGAGCGCTGCAGGACGAGATCTTCGCCGAGGCGCTCCGGGTGCTCCGGCCGGGCGGCCGGTTCGCCGGGTCGGACAGCATGGACAGTGCCGGGCGACGCGCGTTCCACCACGAGGACACGTTCACTCCCGTGGACCCCACGCGGCTCGCCCATCGGCTGGCGACCGCGGGGTTCGTGGACGCGGACGTCGACGTGCACGACAACGGGGACTACTTCACGTTCTCGGCACGCCGACCGGAGTAGCCCGGCTTCCCGGCGATGTGTGCGGTGATCGGCTCGGCGAACCCCGCCCGAATTCGGTTGCGCGCCCGCGAGCGACCGACCACCCTGGTCCGCGAGGCGACATCGGGTCGTCCAGGAGTGAAGGAGGCGTCGCATGCGCACGACCTGCCCCGGCATGCCCGATGCCGTCTCGACCCACTCCTGGAGCACCTATGGACCCCGATTCACCCCGCCACACCTCAACTGAGCTCTCAGACCGGCTTCCCGATCCGGGCCTCGAAGGGCGTTTCGTCTTCGACTTCAGGTCCTTCGACGACCCCGACGAAGGACAGCGCTGGTCGACCTGGCTCTCGGTCGAGCCGTTGTGTCGCGGCCCGGAGCCGTGGCCCGACTGGCTGGTGACCAGCCAGGCAGCCCTCGACACCGAGCTCGGTGTGTTGAAGACCGGCAAGGAGGCCGACGTCTTCCTGGTCGAGCGGGCCGTCCCCGACGACCCGGGCCAGGCCGTGGTGATGGCCGCCAAGAGGTACCGCACCGAGGAGCACCGCAGCTTCCACCGCAGCGCCGGCTACACCGAAGGGCGCCGAACCCGGAACTCCCGCGACGGCCGCGCGATGGCGAAGAAGACCGAGCACGGGCGCGCCGTCGCGGCCGGCCAGTGGGCGGGCGCCGAGTGGGAGGCGCTCAAGCGGTTCTGGTTGGCCGGGGTCCCGGTCCCCTACCCGGTGCAGATCGACGGCACCGAGATCCTGATGGAGTACGTCGAGTACGACGGCGAGGCCGCACCACGGCTCGCCCAGACGCGTCCTTCGCAACGGCTGCTGGCGTCGTACTTCGAGCAGCTGCGTGAGGCGATGATGGTGCTGGCCCGACATGGGGTGGCACACGGGGACATGTCGGCGTACAACGTCCTCGCAGCCGGCGAACGGCTGGTGATCATCGACCTCCCCCAGGCCGTCGACATCGTCGCGAACCCGGCCGGGATGGAGTACCTGATGCGTGACTGCCGCAACGTCTGCTCGTGGTTCGTGGCCCGCGGGCTGGGGCCGGACGTCGCCGACGAGCATGCGCTCTTCGCGGACCTGGTCGCGTCGGCGTACTAACTTGTCCGAGTGCGCAGGAAGGGCGGTCGGAGCGTCGAGATCGAGAGTCTCGAGGAGTTCGACCGACTCGTGGCCGCGGGGGCGACCCGGATGCGCGGCTGGCAGGTTCAAGACGTCGACC
>JBOHDW010000035.1:0-4288 GCA_050700795.1 Nocardioidaceae bacterium
GGTGCGTGTCGTCGTACCCCCGACGGAGCGAGGGCACTCAAGCCTGGATGCACCCGAACGCGGTTGCGTGCGGAGCGGCGGCGACATCCCCCGAACGGTTACGTCGGGGAGCGGCCCCGGGCGAAACTCCGCGGTCATCGGCGCTGCTCGACCGTCGCTGTCACCAACGGTCACGCCGTGTCGCGGTCGGATGCCAAGGGATCACCCACCGTGCCGGATCGCGGGTCAAGCGGACCCTGGGCGAGCCGCTCGAACAAGGGAGCGGCGCCGGCCCCGAGCCCGCCGGTCTCGCGAAGTCCGGCGAGGACGTCGTCGGGTCTCACGGACGGAACCCCGTGCCGTAGGACCACCTCGATTATCGCACACTCCACCTGACCCTCGGTGCCATCGGCACGGGTCAGGCTCAGCACCGCCTCCCGACAGTCGAAGCGGCGTAGCCCGCCCTTGGTCATCCGCTCCACCAGGATCTCGGGGGAAGCCAGGAACGCGGCCACCGCCGCGTCGGCCGCTGAGTCGGTCAGCCCCGGGACCGAGATGCGCCAGACGCTTGCCTCCAGAAGGTCGGTGAGCGAACCGCCCGGCGACACGATCGCGGCGAGTACGTCGAGTCCCGCCGGCAACGCGTCGTCCAGTGCGGTGCGCGCCGCGTCGGGGTCGACCACCCGAGCCAGCCCGATCTCGAGGTACTCCGCCTCGCTCGACGCGCCGGTCGGGGACGCGCCGGCGTACGAGATCCGCGGATGCGGGCTGAACCCGGACGAGTAGGCCATCGGCAGGCCGGCCCGGACGACGGCACGCTCGAAGGCCCGGGAGAAGTCGCGATGGCTCGTGAAGCGCATCCGGTCGCGCTTCGCGTAGCGCAACCGCAGCCACTGGACAGGTGGGGCCTGCTGCTCAGGTGGCTGTCGCACCGGGTCAGCCTACGGTCGCCCGAGTTGTCGGCGGACGGGCCCGTGCCGGACGATGCAACGTGTGAGTGTGCCCGTGGACCACCAGGACACCCGGGCCCAGAAGGTCCTGGTGGTCGTCGGGATCGTGGTGCTCGCGTTCAACCTGCGACCCGTCGCGGTCAGCATCGGACCCGTCCTGGACGAGCTCACCGCGGCGCTGCACATGTCCGACACGACCGCCGGGCTGCTCACCACGCTTCCGGTGCTCGCGTTCGCGGCGTTCGGTGCGATCGCGTCCTGGCTGGCCCGCGAGATCGGGTTGCACCGGATCACCCTCGTGTCCCTGGGCGCGGTGATCATCGGCGTCGGAGCCCGCCCGTTCGTCACCGTCACCCCTCTGTTCCTCGCACTGTCCCTGCTGGCGCTCGCCGGGATGGCGACCGCAAACGTCCTGCTGCCGTCGCTGATCAAGCTGCACTTCCCCGGTCGGATCGGGTTGCTGACCTCGATCTACACCACGTCGATGGCCATCGGCCTGACGTTGGCGTCGGTGGCGACGGTGCCGGTCGAGCATCACTTCGGTTCGTGGAAGTGGGGGCTGTTCGTGTGGGCGGTCACCGCTTTCGTGGCGGCGCTGCCGTGGTTGGGGCTGGTTCGGCACGACGAGCGGCCGGCAGGCGAGTCCCGCGCGATCACCCTCGGCGCCGTCGCGCGGACCAGGCTCGGCTGGATCCTTGCGATCTGCTTCGGGCTCCAGTCCCTGCAGGCCTACGCCGTGTTCGGCTGGTTCGCACAGGTCTACCGCGACGCCGGCTTCTCGGCGGGAAAGGCTGGGTTGTTGCTCGGGGTGATCACCGCGATGAGCATCCCACTGTCGCTCTGGCTGCCATCGCTCGCGGCCCGGTTGACCAACCAGACCTGGCTGGTCACCGCGCTGATCGTCTGCTACCCGATCGGCTATGTCGGGCTGATCGTGGCGCCGGTGAGGGGCGCCTATCTCTGGGCGGTGCTCGTCGGTACGGCGTGCGCGATCTTCCCGGTCGTGCTGACCCTCATCGGGCTGCGCTCCCGGACCAGCGAGGGGACCGCCGCGCTGTCCGGCTTCGCGCAGTCGGTGGGCTACCTCCTCGCCGCCATCGGACCCTTCGGCATGGGTGCCCTGCACGAGGTCACCGGCGGGTGGACGGTGCCGCTGCTCGCGCTGGCCGGGCTGTCCCTCCCGCTGCTGATCGCGGCCCTGGCGGTCGCGCGACCGTCGTACATCGAGGACCAGCTGGCCACGGTCGGCTCCGGGGTGTGAGCCGCGGAGTGGTTTACACTCCTCGAAACTGTCCGTAGCGCCGCCCTTGCGCGCCCACGACACGTGGCCGCTGCGACGCTCAGCTCCGGAGAACTCATGCTCAAGCGTCTGACCGTCGTTGCTGTTGCCGCGGCTCTGCTCATCGGGACCGCCATCGTCCCGTCCCAGGCCGCCCGCTACCGACCGCCCGCCGGCCCGATGTTCAACAACCCCTACGGCCGCGTGAGCTCAAGGGCAGCGATCCTGGACCACATCCGAAGCGCGGTCAACCACACGCCGAAAGGCGCGACGATCCGGCTCGCGACGTACTCGTTCAACCGGCCGTCGATGGCGAATGCACTGATCGCGGCGCACCACCGCGGGGTCAACGTGCAGATGGTGATCAACGACAACGTGGTCGCGAAGCCGACCAAGAGGCTGCAGAGCCGGCTCGGCTCGAACATCCACAAGAAGAGCTTCGTCAAGATCTGTGCGCGCTCCTGCCGCGGCGGCTGGGGCAACCAGCACGCGAAGTTCTACCTGTTCTCCCGCAGCGGCACGGCCAAGAACGTGATCATGGTGGGTTCGGCCAACCTCACCGGGTACGGCGCCCACGCGCAGTGGAACGACCTGTACACCTTCGACAACCGCGGCGACATGATGCCGGCGTACGTCAAGATCT
Source organism: Nocardioidaceae bacterium (assembly GCA_050700795.1). GTDB lineage: Bacteria > Actinomycetota > Actinomycetes > Propionibacteriales > Nocardioidaceae > JBOHDW01. The sequence goes on from JBOHDW010000035.1 coordinate 2,852, forward strand.
TCGGACAGATGGCGCAGGACAAGAACCTGGCTCACCCGTGGTACGTCAGCACGGAGCATGGAATCGTCAGCCAGTTCTCACCGCACCCGAACACCACCACGAAGAACGACCCGATCATGCGCCGCCTGCGGGCGGTCTCGTGCAAGGCGAAGCGGGGCTACGGCAGCGGCGGTCACACGGTGATCCGGGTGGCGATGTACGGCTGGGTTGGCGCGCGCGGGGTCTACCTGGCCACCAAGATGGCGTCCCTGGCGAAGGGGGGCTGCCGGGTCAGCGTCATCCTCAGCCACGCCGGCCGCAAGATCGTGGGCATCTTGAAGAGGGGCGGGGTGCACGCGCGCAGCGCAGACTTCGGCATCCGCAAGGACTGCAGCTATCGGAAGTACACCCACGAGAAGTGGATGGCGCTGAGCGGTACGTACGCCGGGAAGGGGTTCGCCGGGGTCTGGACCGGCTCACAGAACTGGTCCCCGCTGGCCGACCACAACGACGAGGTCACCGTGCAGATCCCGCGGTACTTCCACGCCTACAGCCACCACTTCGACTTCGAGTGGACCCATCACACGCACGCCTTCACCGGGACGACGACCTACTGCACCACCGGCGCGGAGGGCTGACCGAGGAGGCCCGTCAGACGACGCTGAGCGGCAGCAGCTCCTGTCCCGTCGGCCCGATCTGGATCTCCGTGTCGAGCTGGGGACAGACTCCGCAGTCGTAGCACGGCGTCCAGCGACAGTCCTCGACCTCGACGGCCGACGCGGGTTCGACGGAGTCGCGCCAGTCCTCCCAGAGCCAGTCCTTGTCCAGCCCCGAGTCGAGGTGGTCCCAAGGGAGGACCTCCGCGTGCTCGCGCTCGCGAACGGTGTACCAGTCCAGGTCGACGGAGGCCCCGGCCAGCGCCTGGTCGCAGGCGTCCACCCAGCGGTCGAACGAGAAGTGCTCGCTCCAGCCGTCGAACCGGGCACCCGCGCGCCAGGCCCGCTCGATCACGGCGCCGACGCGTCGGTCTCCTCGTGACAGCAGCCCCTCGATGATCCCGGGGCGGCCGTCGTGGTAGCGGAAGCCGATCGCCCGGCCGTACTTCCGATCCTCCCGGACCGTGTCGCGCAGCAGCTTGAGCCGTCGGTCCGTGCTCGACCAGTCGAGCTGGGCCGCCCACTGGAACGGTGTGTGCGGCTTGGGAATGAAGCCGCCGATGGAGACCGTGCAGCGGATGTCGTTGCGGCCGGAGACCTCGCGTCCCTTCGCGATCACCTTCTTGGCGAGCCCGGCGATCTCGAGGACGTCCTCGTCGGTCTCGGTGGGCAGGCCACACATGAAGTAGAGCTTCACCTGCAGCCAGCCGTGGGAGTACGCCGTGTCGACGGTGCGGATCAGGTCCTCCTCTGTGACCATCTTGTTGATCACCCTCCGCAGCCGTTCCGAACCGCCCTCTGG
>JBOHDW010000036.1:0-7342 GCA_050700795.1 Nocardioidaceae bacterium
ACGTCGGCCACGTCACGGGTCCACGTCGGCTGACCGTGCTGGTCGTCCACGACGGTGAGCGAGCCCCTGTCGCGGGCGGCCCGGGCGATGGTCCGCGGGAAGCAACGACCGTGCGCGCCGTACAACCAGGCCGTGCGCACCAGCTGGTGGGCCCCCGGCAGCTCCTCGCGTACGGCGTCCTCCCCGGCCGCCTTCGTCCGCCCGTACGCCGAGCGCGGAGCGTGCGGCGCGTCCTCGGGGTACGGCGTCGTGGCGGCCCCGTCGAACACGTAGTCGGTGCTGATCTGCACGAGCCGGGCACCGCTCGCCCGGCACCCCTGGGCCAGCCACCGCGGGATCTCGGCGTTGAGCAGCCGCGCCTCGTCCTCGTGCTCCTCCGCGGCGTCGACCGCCGTCCAGGCGACGCAGTTGACCACCACGTCGTGGCCGGCGACCACGGAACGGGCCGCCTCCGGGTCGCTCAGGTCCACGTCGTCCTTGTCGACGCCGACCACCGGGTCACCCGTCGCGCGCAGGGTCTCCACGAGGTCGGTGCCGAGCATTCCCGCGGAACCCGTCACCAGCCAGCGCACGTCCGTACCCTATCCACGTGGACGTCCGCGAGCTCTCCGTCACCGGTGCCTTCGAGCTGACCCCGCGCCTGCATGGCGACGACCGCGGTGGGGTGCTCGAGTGGTTCCGCGCCGACGAGTTCGCGGACGCCGTCGGTCATCGGTTCGACCTGGTGCAGGCGAACCTCTCGCTGAACCGGGCGGGTGCTCTGCGTGGGATCCACTTCGCGCGGCTGCCGCCGAGCCAGGCGAAGTACGTCACCTGCGTCCACGGTGCGGCGTTCGACGTCGTGGTGGACATCCGGGTCGGCTCCCCGACGTACGGCCGCTGGGACGCGGTGCTCCTCGACGACACCGACCACAGGGTGATCTACGTCGGTGAGGGGCTCGGCCACGCCTTCCTGGCGCTCGCCGACGACACCGCGGTCAGCTATCTGTGCTCCGCGCCGTACACGCCGCAGCGCGAGCACGACATCGACCCGTTCGACCCGGCCCTCGCGATCGACTGGCCGGCCACGACCCGCGACGGCTCTCCCCTCGAGGTGCTCCGGTCGGAGAAGGACGCCTCGGCGCCCACTCTGGAGGAGGTACGCCGGCGCGGGCTGCTGCCGACTCATGACGAGGTGCGGGCGTTCCTCACCGGGCTCGGGTGAGCCGTCACTCGACCGGGAGGCCGAGTTCTCGGGCGATCAGCAGGCGCTGCACCTCCGACGTGCCTTCGCCGATCTCAAGCACCTTCGCGTCGCGGTAGAGGCGGGCGACGGGGTACTCCTCCATGAAGCCATAGCCGCCGAAGACCTGCGTCGCGATGCGCGTCGCGCTCACCGCGGACTCGCTGGCGTAGAGCTTGGCCACCGAGGCGGCCCGCTTCAGCCGGCTCATGGGCGCGCCGGCGTCACGCAGGGCGGCGGCGCGGTAGGTCAGCATCCGGGCGGCATCCAGCATCACCTGGAGATCGGCGACCTGGAACGCGACGCCCTGCTTCGCGCCGATGGGAACCCCGAAGGTGGTCCGCTCGCCGGCGTACCGGACCGTCAGGTCCACGCAGGCCTGGATGCAGCCGACGGCGAGGGCCGCGATCGCGATCCTGCCGTCGTCGAGGGTCGCGAGGAACTGCGCGATGCCCCTGCCGCGCCGGCCGAGCAGGTTCGCCTCGGGCACGTGCACGTCGGTCAGGGTGAGCGGGTGCGTGTCCGACGCGTGCCACCCGAGCTTGTCGTAGGCGGGCTCCACGACGAACCCGGGCGTCCCGGAGGCGACGATGATCGTGCTGACCTCGGCCGCCCCGTCCTCGCGCACCCCGGTCCGCGCGGTCACCGTCACCAGCGACGTGATCGCCGAGCCGGAGTTCGTGATGAACTGCTTGGCGCCGTTGAGCACCCACTCGCCGCCGACCAGGTCGGCACTGGTGCGGGTGGCGCCGGCATCGGAGCCGGCGCCCGGCTCGGTCAGCCCGAAGCCCGCCAGGGTGCGACCGGTGACCAGGTCGGGCAGCCAGGTGGCCTTCTGCTCGTCGGTCCCGAAGGTCAGGATCGGGCTGATCCCCAGGCCGACGCCCGCCTCGAGGGTGACCCCGAGCGACTGGTCGACCCGGCCGATCTCCTCGATCGCCAGGCAGAGGCTGGTGAACGGGCCGTCGGAGTCGTCGAGCCCGGCGCCGCCGTACGCCTCGGGAGCGGTCAGGCCGAACAGGCCGAGGCCGCCCATCTTGTGCACCACGTCGGTCGGGAAGTGGTGGTCGCGGTCCCACGTCGCCGCGTGCGGGGCGATCTCGGCCTCGGCGAACTCGCGGACCGTCTTCCGGAAGGTCTCGTGCTCCGGGGAGAGCTCGAAGGACGTCATGACGAGGCTCCTCGGGGCTTACGCTTACGTGAACGTAAGCAGGATAGGTGGCTTCCGTAGCGGAAGCGCAACCGCGGCCGGAGGCGCCGATGCCCGCACAGCCCGAGCAGAGCTGGACGATCACCGAGCTCGCCGAGGAGTTCGGGGTGACCTTGCGCACCCTCCGCCACTACGAGGAGCTCGGCCTGCTCAGCCCCGCCCGTCGGGGGACCAGTCGGGAGTTCCACCCCCGCGACCGGGTGCGGCTCGCACTGGTCCTGCGCGGCCGCCGGGTCGGCTTCTCGCTGCCCGAGATCGCCACCATCGTCAACATGTACGACGACCAGCCCGGAGAGGCCGGTCAGCTGCACTACCTGCTCGAGCAGATCGTCGGACGACGCGCCGACCTACGCGGCCGCCGGAACGACATCGACCAGACCCTCGCCGAGCTCGACGTGATCGAGGCCCGCTGCCGCGATGACCTGGCCCGGCTCGAATGAGCCGTCACCCGCTCGGGCGGAACAACCCCGCGACGTCGACGTCGTCCTCGGCCAGCGCGAGGACCTCGTCGCCGGCTCGCAGGACGGTCGCGCCGCGCACCTGGACGAGGCGCCCCTCGCGGCTGACCATGCTGACCCACACGTGCTCCTCGAGCGGGAGGTCCGCGATCGCCGTACCGTCGGCCGCCGAGCCCGGTGCGACGACGAACCGGTGCAGCCCCTCGGGCTCGTCGCGGAAGCGCATCCCCAGTGCCCAGGGCTCCGGCTCGACCACCCGCATCGGGACACGCCAGACCCGCGCCAGCGTCGGCACCAGGCCGCCCTGGACGACGACGGACACCAGCACCACCGCGAAGATCACCGCATAGATGCGAGGTGCATCCGCGCCGCCCTCCGCCACGACGTAGGTGCCCAGCAGGATCGGGACCGCGCCCTTCAGGCCGGACCACAGCACGAACGCACGCTCGCCGCGCCGTAGCCGCACCGGCGCCAGCACCAGCCCGACGAAGAGCGGCCGCGCCAGCAGGATCAGTACGGCGGCCAGCCCCAGTCCCGTCCAGCCGCGCCCGTGACCGAGCGCCGCGGAGAGCGGGATCGACAGGCCGAGAACCGTGAAGGCGACGATCTCGCCCAGGGAGCTCACCGCCGACGCGAACCGTTCGATCTCCCGCTTGTACGGCGCTCGCGAGTCGCCCACGAGGATGCCGGTGAGGAAGACCGCCAGGAAGCCGGACCCGTGGCAGACCGTGGTCACGCCGTACACCAGAAGGGCGAAGGCCACCGCGCGAAGCGCGTAGAGCGCCTCGTTGGGCATCGGCACATGCTGGATCAGCCAACGCAGCGCGTAGCCGCCGGCGACCCCGAACGCGGCACCGAGCACCATCTGCAGCAGGAACTCGACGGTCCCGTGCCCGATCGCACTCCAGCCGCTCCCCGTCGCCCCGAGCAGGCTGATCATCAACGCGATGCCGACGGGGTCGTTCGCCCCGCTCTCACCCTCCAGCAGGGTGCCGGTCCGGCCGCCCACCTCGCGCCGACCCAGCACGGAGAAGACCACCGCGGGGTCGGTGGGTGCCAACGCCGTACCGATGAGCAGGGCCGGCCGCCAGGCGAACCCGAAGAGCACGTGTCCGGCAACGGCGAGTGCCGCCGCGGTGACGAAGGTCCCGGCGACGCCGAGCCAGACGACGGCGCCGGCCGCCGTACGGAACCGGGCCACGCCGATGTGCATCCCCCCGTCGAAGAGGATCAGCGCCAGCGCCACGGTGACGATCCGCTGGTCGGTCCGGATCGACAACGCACCCAGGTGCGAGAACAGGTCCGCGGCCACCGATGCGACCACCATGAAGATGGCCGGTGTCGGGATCCGGATCCACTCGCTGACCCTGCTGGAGCCGATCGCGGCCAGCAGCGCCACGGCGGCGATCGCGATCACCTCGGCGAAGGGGAGTACGTCGTGCACGGGCGGCTCCTGGGTCGGGTGAAGGACTCGCCGACCAGCCTTCCCGGCACACCGCGCAGCAGCCTAGCCGAATCCGCCCCTAGACTCCCGAGAGACGCAGACCGGAGGTACACCGTGGCCGTCACGCCGCTGCACAAGGTGCTCATCGCCAACCGCGGGGAGATCGCGGTGCGCGTGGTGCGGGCCTGCCGGGACGCGGGCATCGGCAGCGTCGCGGCGTACGCCGACCCCGATCGCGACGCGCTGTTCGTCCGCCTCGCCGACGAGGCGTACGCCCTCGGCGGGGCCACTCCCGCCGAGTCGTACCTGTCGATCGAGAAGCTGATCGACGTCGCCCACCGGTCAGGAGCCGACTCGGTACACCCCGGCTACGGCTTCCTGGCCGAGAACAGCGCCTTCGCCCAGGCCGTCCTCGACGCGGGGCTGGTCTGGATCGGTCCGCCCCCGGCCGCGATCGACGCCCTCGTCGACAAGGTGCGGGCCCGACACATCGCGCAGAAGGTCGGGGCGCCGCTCGTGGCCGGCACCCCGGACCCGGTCAAGGACGCCGGCGAGGTGCTCGCCTTCGCCCGCGAGCACGGCCTGCCGATCGCGATCAAGGCGGCGTTCGGAGGGGGCGGCCGGGGGCTGAAGGTGGCCCACAACGAGGAGGAGATCGGCGAGCTCTACGAGTCCGCGGTGCGCGAGGCGGTCACCGCCTTCGGCCGGGGCGAGTGCTTCGTCGAGCGCTACCTCGACAGGCCCCGTCACGTCGAGACCCAGTGCCTGGCGGATACGCACGGCAACGTGGTGGTGGTGTCGACCCGTGACTGCTCCCTCCAGCGCCGTCACCAGAAGCTCGTCGAGGAGGCGCCCGCGCCGTACCTCTCCGAGGCTCAGGTGAAGACCCTCTACGACTCGTCGAAGGCGATCCTCAAGGAGGCGGCGTACGTCGGCGCGGGGACGTGTGAGTTCCTCGTCGGCCAGGACGGGACGATCTCGTTCCTCGAGGTCAACACCCGCCTCCAGGTCGAGCATCCGGTCTCGGAGCAGGTCACCGGCATCGACCTGGTGCGGGAGATGTTCCGGATCGCCGCGGGAGACGAGCTCGGCTACGACGACCCGCAGGTCGACGGCCATTCGATCGAGTTCCGGATCAACGCCGAGGACGCGGGGCGCAACTTCATGCCAGCCCCCGGAACGCTGACCAAGTGGCAGCCCCCGTCGGGGCCGGGGGTCCGCCTCGACGGCGGGTACGACGAGGGCGAGACCGTTCCCGGCTCCTTCGACTCCCTCATCGCCAAGCTGGTCATCACCGGTCGTGACCGTACCCAGGCGCTGGAGCGTTCGCGCCGCGCCCTGCGGGAGTTCGTCGTCGACGGCATGCCGACGGTGATCCCGTTCCAGGCCGCCGTGGTCGACGACCCGGCGTACATCGGGGACGGCGAGACCTTCGGGGTGTACACGTCGTGGATCGAGACCGAGTTCGACAACAAGATCGCTCCGTACGACGGCGCCACTGAGGGTGCCGAGCCCGCGCAGCGACAGCGGGTCACCGTCGAGGTGGGCGGACGGCGACTCGAGGTGAGCCTGCCGTCGGGCCTCGGTGATCTCTCGACAGGGGGCTCGACCGGCGCCCGGAAGCCGAGGCATGCCTCCGGCCGGAGGGGCGGTGCGGCCGCCGGTGGTGATGCGGTCACCAGCCCGATGCAGGGCACGATCGTCAAGGTCGCGGTCGAGGAGGGCCAGCAGGTCGCCGAGGGCGACGTCGTGGTGGTCCTCGAGGCGATGAAGATGGAGCAGCCGCTCAAGGCGCACAAGGCCGGCACCGTCACCGGGCTGGACGCGACCGTCGGCGCCACCGTCGCCAGCGGTGCCGTCCTCTGCCAGATCAAACCCCTCCCCCCCGATTCGTCTGCGTAGTTTCGTCTGTTTCTCGCGGGATGATCGCAGACGAATCGTTTGGTGGGGGTCGACTAGCCTCGGGGGATGTTCCGCAAGGTCCTGGTCGCCAACCGCGGCGAGATCGCGATCCGGGCGTTGCGGGCGGCCTACGAGCTCGGCGCCGAGACGGTGGCGATCTTCCCCTTCGAAGACCGTGGCTCGGAGCACCGGCTCAAGGCCGACGAGGCCTACCAGATCGGTGAGCCGGGCCACCCGGTCCGGGCCTATCTCGACCCGGAGGCGATCGTGGCCACCGCGGTCCGGTCCGGCGCCGACGCGATCTACCCGGGCTACGGGTTCCTCTCGGAGAACCCGCTCCTCGCGGAGGCCTGCGTGCGGGCGGGGATCACCTTCATCGGCCCGGCCGCCGACGTACTGACCCTGACGGGCAACAAGGCGCGCGCCCTCGAGGCGGCGCGGGGCGCGGGGGTGCCCACCCTTCGGTCGGTGTCACCGTCGACGGAGGTGGCCGCCCTCGTCGAGGCGGCCGGCGAGCTGCCGTTCCCGGTGTTCGTCAAGGCGGTCGCCGGAGGCGGCGGCCGGGGGCTGCGTCGCGTCGACCAACCCGCCGACCTGGCCGCCGCGATCGAGACGTGCATGCGCGAGGCCGAGAGCGCCTTCGGCGACCCCGCCGTCTTCATCGAGCAGGCGGTCGTCGACCCTCGCCACATCGAGGTGCAGCTGCTCGCCGACGCCGGGGGCGACACGATCCACCTCTTCGAGCGTGACTGCTCGGTGCAGCGGCGCCACCAGAAGGTCGTCGAGATCGCTCCGGCCCCGAACCTCGACCCGGCCCTTCGCGAGCGCATGTGCACCGACGCGGTCCGCTTCGCGAGACGGATCGGCTACCAGAACGCCGGCACGGTGGAGTTCCTGCTCGCCCCGGACGGGAGCTACGTCTTCATCGAGATGAACCCCCGCATCCAGGTCGAGCACACGGTGACCGAGGAGGTGACCGACGTGGACCTCGTCCAGGCCCAGATGCGCATCGCGGCGGGCGAGTCGCTGACCGACCTGGGGCTCTCGCAGGAGACCGTCACAGTGCGCGGGGCGGCTCTCCAGTGCCGGATCACCACCGAGGACCC
>JBOHDW010000037.1:0-4445 GCA_050700795.1 Nocardioidaceae bacterium
TTGGTCCCCAACCGCGACATGCAGCCGACTTTTCGTGCGGTTGGGGACCAAACCGCATGCCCGGGAGGTGAAGCCGAGTCGGATCGAAAGAAGCAAGAAGCGCTTGCGCACTCTTCCATAAAAGTGATATCACTTAGATATCACTTTCACACTGGAGGAGCAGGCTATGAGCACGGACGAGTCATCAGGCCCCATCGAACCGGTCGGGCCCGTTGGTCATGAAGGGGCCCGGGTCGGCATCAGCGAGCGACCCGCGCTGGCCCTGAACGGCTGGTTCGGGGTGGTGGTCCTCGCCGTCTGCGTGTGGGCGGCCTGGCTGACCGGCCGCCACGCCAATGGCTGGCTCTGGCTGCCGATCCTGGTCTTCCTCCTGGTGGTCAGCTCGCTGGTGATCGTGGCGCCGGGGCACACCTCGGTGGTGCAGTTCTTCGGCAGCTACGTCGGCACGGTGCGCCGTTCGGGGTTCTGGTGGGTGCTGCCGCTGACCAAGCGCCGTACGGTCAGCATCCGGGTGCGCAACTTCGAGACCAACCACCTCAAGGTCAACGACGCCGACGGGAACCCGGTCGAGATCGCCGCGATCGTGGTCTGGCAGGTCGCCGACACCGCGAAGTCGACCTACGCCGTGGACAACTACGAGGACTTCGTTCGCGTTCAGTCGGAGTCGGCGCTGCGGCATGTGTCGGTGAGCCACCCGTACGACGACCCCGACGGGACCGGGACCTCGTTGCGCGGGTCGACCGACGTCGTGGCCGGTGAGCTCGCCCTCGAGGTCGCGGAGCGGGTCTCGATCGCGGGCATCGAGGTCGTCGAGGTGCGCATCTCCCACCTTGCCTACGCGCAGGAGATCGCCCAGGCGATGCTGCGCCGCCAGCAGGCGAACGCCGTGGTGGCGGCCCGTAGCCAGATCGTCGAGGGTGCCGTCGGCATGGTCGAGCTCGCACTCGCCCGACTCACCGAGCACGGCGTGGTCGAGCTCGACGAGGAACGCAAGGCCAGCATGGTCAGCAACCTGATGGTGGTGCTGTGCGGGGACCAGCCGCCCTCGCCGGTCGTGAACACCGGCTCCCTGTATACGTGAGCGAACGACGACAGGTCCTGCTGCGCGTCGACCCGGCCGTCCACGACGCGCTGACCCGCGGGGCCAACGACGAGTTCCGCAGCCTCAACGCCCACGTGGAGATGTTGCTACGCCGGGCACTGGCCGACGCCGGCCGGATGCCCAAGCAAGCGGCGCCGCTTCCGAAGCGGGGGCGCCCGCCGACCACCCCATTGACACCGCCGTAGTACTCCGAGGAGGCCCGACCCATGACTGCCTTGGCCGCCGGGCTTGCCAGCCAGCTTCACCTCGTCGTACGGATCGCCCACCTCGCCGGGCCGCGCGGGATGCTCGCCCTCACGTTCGCGATGGCCTTCGTCGTGGTGGCGAGTGGGTCTGCGGCCGCCGACCCGATTCGCAGGCTACCCGAGCCCTGGCGGGTCGAGGCACCCGTGCTGACGGTCGAGTTACGCCATCGACGGCGCCCCGACCCTCGGCGCGTAGTCGCCCTCCTTCGCGATCCGCCTGCCGAGGATCCCGAAGGCAAACATCATCGGCAGCGCGACGCTGCCCATCGAGGTGAACTGCAGCACGACGATGAGCCCCGGGATGGTCAGCGCCATCAACAACGCTGGTGTGCGCGGCCGGAAGCGGCGGTGCAGCAGAGTGATGCCGACCATCGTCGATCCCAGCACGCTGGTGAGCATTGCGAGCACGGTGAACGGGAAGAGTCCGTCGATGATGCCCTGGTGAGCCGACGTCCAGGATGTCCAGTACTCAAGACCGACGGAAACGCAGGCTCCGACGAACCCGGCCAGCATGATCCGCCACGCCCACTTCTCGAAGCCGACCGTGTGCTGGCGGCGGTGCACCACGAAGGCACACAACGTGAAGGCCACGAAGACCGGCAGCCAGATCTTGCCCCAAGTCACGTAGACGACGTCGGGACTCGCCCAGTCGAGAAGCGGTCGGAATGCCTTGCGTCCGGGATCAGACCACACGCGCACGCCCCAGGCGGTCAGGTCTGCTTTGCCGTCGGCGGTCTGGTGCCGGGCCATCGCGTGGAACTGGCCGGCGACCAGGCCGAACCAGGCCATCACCCAGGCGAACCGCCCAATCCGGCGCTGCGCCTCGAGGGAGTCGAACATGAGATGCCCCTTCCGTACGACGACCGACGGCCGCGTTGTCATGGACGCTAGGGAGAACGCGGCCGCGACACGTCGGCATCCAGGTTGAAACGGGATCACCCCCCGGTATGACGGACAGGAGGGCGTGCGCGACCTAGGCTCCGGGGGTGGATCGCATTGGTTTGCGGGACGCCTGGTTGCCCGCACTGCTCGCAGCGATTGGCGTCGTCGAGATGGTGGCGTTGCACGGGCCGGCCTGGGGCACCGGCGCGGTGGTCGAGGTCGTTGCTTGCGCCCTGTTGACCTTGCGTCGCCGCCATGGCGTGGTCGCGCCGACCGCCGCCATGCTTTTCACCTTGTTGCTGCCCGTCGTGGGGACACCGCTCGACAAGCCCACGCTCCCGATCGCGGTCGTCGCGTTGAGCTTCTTCTCGCTGGCGCGCTATGTGGCCGACCTGCGCGGCATGGGCGGGTTCATGCTGGTGCTGGCGGCCACGTTTGTGGACTATCGGTGGTTCGACAACCGACACCACAACTGGTCCGACGTCATCTTCGTGCTCACGCTCGCGGTGCCGCCGTACGTCGTCGGCCGGATCACCCGCAGACTGGCCGACCAGACAGTGGAACTTGCCGCCGCCCATGAGGTGGTGCGGGCCCAGGCGATCCGCGAAGAACGTGCCCGGATCGCCCGCGAACTTCACGACGTGATTGCCCACTCCCTCAGCGCGATGGTGGTGCAGACGGCGGCGGCGCAGGATCTCCTGCGCAGTGACCCGAACCGTGCCGAAGAGGTGCTCGACCAAGTGGCCTCCACCGGAAGATCGGCGTTGCACGAGACCGGCCAATTGCTACACGTGCTGCGTGATGACGAGAACGAGCTGGGGCTTCAGCCAACGCCAGGATTGGCCCAGTTGCCGGCACTGGTCGAGAAGTTCCACGCGGATGGGCTCACGGTCAACCTCGATGTAGCGGCTCCCTTGCCCGCCCTGGCTGCGGGGCTGGACGTGTCGGTGTACCGGATCGCACAGGAGGCCCTCACCAATGCGTTGCGATACGGCGTCGATCGTCGTGCCGCGCTGGCTGTCTCCTGCGTCGACGGGTCGTTGCGGATCCATGTCACCAACCAGGCCGATGGCCGCACAGGGGGCGGAAGCGGGCTCGGCCTGCTCGGCATGGCCGAACGGGTCAGCCTGCTGGGCGGCCAGTTGACCCATGGCATCAGTCAGGGATCGTTCGAACTCGACGCCCGACTGCCGGTGGCGCCATGACCGGAGGTATCCGCGTCGTCCTGGCCGACGATCAGGAGTTGGTGCGCAGCGGTCTCGAGCTGGTTCTGGAGAAGCGCGGCATCGCGGTGGTCGACTCGGTCGCCGACGGGGCTGCGGCAGTCCGGTCGGTGGCAGCCCACGTGCCCGACGTGGTGTTGATGGACGTGCGGATGCCGGTCTTGGACGGGATTGCGGCCACCCGCCAGATCGTGGCGGCAGGGTCGCCGACCCATGTGCTGGTGCTCACGACGTACGACAGCGATGCCTACGTCTACGACGCCCTTCAGGCTGGGGCAGCGGGCTTCCTGCTCAAGGCCACTCCACCGGATCGGCTCGTTGCGGGCATCGCGACGGTCGTCGCCCGCGAGGCTCTTCTCGCGCCGTCCCTGACCCGACGGTTGATCGAGCAGCATGTCCGTCCGCCGAAGGACGCCCGGGTACTGGATGTGCTCACCGAGCGTGAACGCGAGGTCTTCGGACTGATGGCGCGCGGTCTCTCGAACGCCGAGATCCAGGCCCGGCTCGTGGTTTCCGAGGCGACGGTGAAGACGCACGTCAGCAGGATCTTTTCAAAGCTTGGCCTCGCGTCACGGGTGCAGGCGGCAGTGCTGGGCTACGAGACCGGGTTAGTGAGTCCCGGGGACGGTGTCCTTCCGAGCCGCTAGAGGGCATGGAATCACCGCTCAGGCGTCTGAGGGTTGCGGCCGGGCCCGCACTCACACATGTTCGTGGGTGACCGAGCGGGGCTTCCCGTTCGACCCGCGTGTGGACAGGCGCTTCCAGATGCGGCGCAGCGTGCGTCGGTCTGCAGGCGATGTGGATGCGAGGAGCGTCCCGCGCAGGACCTCGTTGTGGGTCGGCCTAGCTGCTCTCAACGCCCTGTCGCCGGCCTCCGTCAGTACCGTGAACCATTTGCGGCCGTCGGTGGGGTCGACCTCGCGCCGTACCAGGCCGTCGCGCTCGAGGCGCGTGACCAGGTGCGTCGTGCCCGCGGGACTGAGGAGCACCCGC
>JBOHDW010000038.1:0-5565 GCA_050700795.1 Nocardioidaceae bacterium
ACGTAGTGCTTCTCGTTGGCGGGGTCGAGCTCGCTGAAGAAGCGTCCACTCGGGGTCATCACCTCGAGGGTGTCCCCGGGCTTGAGAACCTCGAGCGCGTGCTCGGAGAACGCGCCGCCCGGCAACCGCTTCACCGCGACCCTCAGCAGGCCGGAGGAGACCGGGGCGCAGATCGAGTAGTTGCGGCGTACGTCGTCTCCGGCCAGCACGGTCCGGATGGTGAGGTGCTGGCCCTGGGTGAACGTGTAGGCGTCGCGCAGCTCGTCGGGCACCTGGAAGGTGATCGCGACCGAGTCCTCGGTGACCGGATCGATCGAGTCGATCGCGAGGGAGTGGAAGACGGAGTGGTGCGGCTGCTCGCTCACCGGCTAGATCGCCTTGAAATGGTCGAACGGCTCGCGGCACGCCGTGCAGACCCACAGCGACTTGCAGGCGGTCGACCCGAACCGGCTGAGCTCGCGGGTGTCGGGCGACCCGCACTGCGGGCACCGGACGCTCAGCGACAGCGAGATCGTCCCGTCGTGGCGGGCGGGCCCCGGTGGGGCGATCCCGAACTCCTCGAGCTTGCGCCGGCCGGCCGCGCTCATCCAGTCCGTGGTCCACGCCGGGGCGAGGGCGAACTCGATGACGACGTCCTGGTGGCCGGCCCGGGCGAACGCCGACTCGAGGTCGGTCCGGATCGCGTCCATCGCCGGGCAGCCGGAGTACGTCGGGGTGATCGTGACCGTGACCCGACCGGCCGCGTCGGAGCGCACGTCGCGCAGGATGCCGAGGTCCGCGATGGTCAGCACCGGCACCTCGGGGTCGAGCACCGCGGCCGCGACGTCCCACAGGGCGGTCACCACGTCGCCCCCGGGTGCGAGCGGGCGAGGTGCTGCATCTCGGCGAGCAGCCGGCCCATCTGCTCGGTGTGGATTCCGCGCCGTCCGCCGGTGACCCGGGGCGCCACGTCGGGGACGGCGAGGGTGGCCTCGTCCAGGACGCGGGCCACCCGATCGTCGAATCCCGCACGCAACGTCGTCGGGTCGACGGCGATCCCCTCCGCGACGAGAGGGCCGACGCCGTACGGCTCGAACAGCTCCGCGACATAGGGCCACTCGGCGTCGAGGGCGGCCGCGAGCCTGCGGTGGGACTCGTCGGTGCCGTCCCCGAGGCGCAGGGTCCACATCGTGGCGTGGTCGCGGTGGTAGTCGACCTCCTTGACCGCCTTCGCGGCGATCGCGGCGAGCATCTCGTCGGTCGAGCCGGCCAGGGCGGCGTACAGCTCGCACTGGTAGCAGGAGAAGATCAGCAGCCGCGCGATGGCGACACCGAAGTCGGGCTCGCTCCCCCAGGAGCGTTCCACCAGCTGCACGTTGAGGAAGTCGCGTTCGTCGCGGAGGTACGCCAGGTCGTCCTCGCTGCGGGGCGGCCCCTCGAGGGAGCCGGCGTACCCGAGCAGGGACCGGGCCTGCCCGATCAGGTCGAGCCCGATGTTGCCCAGAGCCACGTCCTCCTCGATCTGCGGCGACGTCGCGATCCACTCCCCCATGCGTTGGGCGGCGATCAGGGCGTCGTCCCCCAGCCCCCTCGCATAGCGCGCCACCCCCGACGGGGTCACAGGTGCTCCACGCCCTCGGGCACCTCGTAGAAGGTGGGGTGCCGGTAGATCTTGTCGGCCGCGGGGTCGAAGAAGGCGTCCTTCTCGTCGGGGCTGGTAGCGGTGATCTCGACTGCGGGCACCACCCAGATCGAGACGCCCTCCTGTCGGCGCGTGTAGATGTCGCGCGCGTTGCGAAGGGCCATCTCCGGATCGGGAGCGTGCAGCGAGCCGACGTGCACGTGGTTGAGCCCACGACGGGCCCGGACGAAGACCTCGAAGAGCGGCCACTCGTTCGAGCCGCTCATCGGTGTTTGCCGGCGTACGCCGTGGCCGCCTCGCGCGCCCACTCCCCGTCCTGGTGCGCCTTGACCCGGTGCGCCAGTCGCTCCTGGTTGCACGGGCCGTTGCCCTTGATCACCTCGAACAGCTCACTGAAGTCGATCTCACCGAAGTCGTAGTGGCCGCGCTCGTCGTCCCACCGCAGCTCCGGGTCCGGGAGCGACAGCTCGAGCGCCTCCGACTGCGGGACGGTCATGTCGACGAAGCGCTGGCGCAGGTCGTCGTTGGAGAACCGCTTGATCCCCCAGGCCATCGACTGGGCGGTGTGCCCCTGTGACTGGTCGGCCCCGCTGTCGCTCGGGCCGAACATCATCAGCGACCGCCACCACCCGCGGTTCACGGCGTCCTGGGCCATCGCCTTCTGCGCCGGCGAGCCGTGCGACAGGGTGTTGAGCAGCTCGAAGCCCTGGCGCTGGTGGAAGGACTCCTCCTTGCAGACCCGCACCATCGCCCGGGCGTAGGGACCGTAGGAGCAGCGGCACAGCGGCACCTGGTTGACGATCGCCGCCCCGTCCACGAGCCAGCCGATCGCCCCGATGTCGGCCCAGGTCAGCGTCGGGTAGTTGAAGATCGAGGAGTACTTCTGGCGGCCGCTGTGCAGCAGGTCGAGGAGGTCTGCCCGGTCGGCGCCGAGCGTCTCGGCCGCGGCGTACAGGTAGAGGCCGTGGCCGGCCTCGTCTTGCACCTTGGCCATCAGGATCGCCTTGCGCCGCAGGCTCGGGGCGCGGCCGATCCAGTTGCCCTCGGGCTGCATGCCAATGATCTCGGAGTGCGCGTGCTGTGCGATCTGGCGGATCAGGGTCCGGCGGTAGCCCTCGGGCATCTCGTCGCGCGGCTCGATGCGCGCGTTCGCGTCCAGGACGGCGGTGAACCCCGTGGGGTCCCCGCCGGGGCTGAAGTCGTTGCCGTACACAGCCCGATCCTACCAGCAGGTTGTAACACCATGAGTGCGGCTGTGCTGGCGTGGTGTCACAACCCGCTGGCTGGGACAGGTGGCTGCGACAATGGGGCTCGTGACCGATCCGACCGTGGAACCCGGACCCGATGTCTCGGTGCGCCTCGGCTGGGCCGACGACGCGGCCGGCATCGCCGCGGTACAGGTGCGGTCGTGGCGCGCGTCGTACGCCGGGTTGCTGCCCCCCGACGTGCTGGCCGACCTCGACGCCGACGCGTTCGCGGCCACCTGGCACGAGGCGCTGGCTCACCCCAAGAACGCTCGTGAGCGGGTGCTGGTCGCGCTCGAACGCAACACGATCCGTGGCTTCGTCGTGACCGGCCCCTCCCCGGATCCCGACGCCGACCCGGCTGTCGACGGCGAGATCGTCGAGCTGGCCGTCGACCCGGACCACACGCGCTCGGGGCACGGCTCGAGGCTCGTGCACGCGGCGGTGGACACCCTGCGGGCGGACGGGCTCACCCACGTGGCGGTGTGGTTGGCCGCCGCGGACGACGTACGCCGAGCGTTCCTGGCCGAGGCCGGGTGGGCCCCCGACGGCGCCCACCGGGAGCTGGACCTGCACGGTGACGGCACAGTGCTGGTCAAGCAGGTGCGGCTGCACACCGATCTGTCCTCCTGAGGGGGTTGCGCAACCTTTTGGGACGGCGGATCGTCTTAACCAGTAACCGAGTCAGGGGGGCAGATGCTAGGACCGCTACCGAGGAGATACCGCTTCGTCGTCTCGCTCGTCGCGCTCGTCTGTTTCGTCGGCGTGGGCGCGTGGCTTGCGGCGCGCACGGCGCTGCCGCTGCTTCCGAGCGTGGGGGCCCTCGTCGGCGCCGCGGTGGGCGTGGCCGTCGTACTCCTGCTGATGCACGACTTCTACGCACGGGAGCCGCGGCCGGTTCGGCTGTCGGTCCGCCGTCACCGCTGACCGCCCGTTGTCGTAGGTTCGGCGGGTGACCGAACCGTTCACCGACGCCGAGCGCCGGCGCATCGTGCGGGACGGACTCGCCGTGGGGCTGGCCACCGGTGCCTACGGCGTCTCGTTCGGCGCCCTCGGCGTCGCGGCCGGGCTCAGCGTGGCCCAGACCTGCGCGATGTCCCTGCTGATGTTCACCGGCGCCTCCCAGTTCGCCATGGTCGGGGTGGCCGCATCGGGCGGAGCCCCGATCGCGGGCGCGCTGACCGCGCTGATGCTGGGGACCCGGAACACGCTGTACGGGCTCCGGATGGCGCCCCTGCTCGGCTGGCGCGGATGGCGCCGGGTCGCCGCCGCCCACGTGTTGATCGACGAGTCGACCGCAATGGCGGTCACCCGGGAGAGCACCGCGGCCGCACGCGTCGGCTTCCTGTCAACCGGCGTCTCGATCTTCGTGCTGTGGAACCTGGCCACCTTCGCCGGCGCGCTCGCGGGGCGCGCCCTCGGGGACCCGCGGAGCTACGGTCTCGACGCGGCGGTCGGTGGCGCCTTCCTCGCGCTCCTGTGGCCCCGGCTGCGCAGCCTTCGGAACCGGGTCGTCGGGCTGGTCGCGGCCGCCCTCGCGATTGGGCTGGTCCCGGTCACCCGGGCCGGCGTCCCCGTCCTGGCCGCCGCGCTCGTCGCGCTCGTGGCCGGGGTGATGACCAAGGGCGAGGACGCAACCGAGTTCCCCCAGCCGCACGACGTCGGCGGGCACGACTGATGTGGATCGCGATCCTGGGCACCGCGGCCGGGTGCTACCTGCTCAAGCTCGCCGGGCTGTCCATCCCGACCCGGGTGCTCGAGCGGCGGGTCGTCGAACGGATCGCCGACCTGATCCCGGTGGCCCTGCTGTCGGCCCTGATCGCGGTCCAGGTCTTCGCCACCGGTCAGCGCCTGGTCGTCGACGCCCGCCTGGTGGGGCTCGCGGTGGGGTTCGTCGCGCTGCTGCTTCGGGCGCCGTTCATCGTGGTGGTCTTCCTCGCCGCGCTCTCCGCCGCCCTGGTCCGGCTCGTCTAGGATCGGGCGATGCAGCTCCCCGGCTCGTTCGCCCAGGTCTCCCTCCCGGATGGGCGCACCCTCGACTACTGGGAGGGTGGCGACCCCGACGGTTCGCCCGTCCTGTTCCAACCGGGCACCCCGTCCTGCCGCATCCAGGGGATGCACGGCCACGAGGCGGCCCTCACCACGGGCGTTCGGCTGATCGCCGTCAGCCGGCCCGGGTACGGCGCCTCGAGCACCACCCCACCCGGTCTGGCCTCGGTCGGCCGCGACGCCGGCCTGCTCGCCGACGCGCTCGGGCTCGACGAGTACGCCGTGCTCGGCGTCTCGGGAGGCGGCCCCTACGCGGTGGCTTGTGGGCTGGCCGATCCGGAGCGGGTGCGTCATGTCGGGGTCGGGGCCGGGGTCGGTCACTGGCCGGAGATCGAGATACCCACCCCCGCCGATGAGGGCGAGCGACGGCTGCTCGCCGTCGGGGCGGCGGGTCATGTCGAGCCGGCAACGGCCGGTTTCGTCGCGATAGCGCAGCGGGAGTTCGAGCCGCTGCTGGCCCTCGACGACGAGGCGATGCTCGATGAGTTCTTCGCGGGCGCCCCCGCCGGAGACGTCGACCGCGACTCGACGACCTTCAGAGCGATCTGGGCCGCCGACCTGCGCGAGGGGCTGCACAGCTACGACGGGTACGTCCGCGACAACCTCTCGTGGGGAATGCCCTGGGACATCGAGCTCGGCGCCGTCTCCGTG
>JBOHDW010000039.1:0-8116 GCA_050700795.1 Nocardioidaceae bacterium
GATGAAGGAGTCCGCGCAGATCGCGCTGTCCTACGTGCGGGCGCACACCGCCGAGCTCGGGATCGACCCGGCCTTCCTCGACCGCGGCGTACACGTGCACGTCCCGGCAGGCGCCGTGCCCAAGGACGGGCCGTCGGCCGGGGTCACCATGACGACCGCACTCGTGTCGCTGGCCACCGGGCGGCCGGTCCGCTCGGAGGTCGGGATGACCGGTGAGGTCACGTTGAGCGGGCGGGTGCTGCCGATCGGCGGGGTCAAGCAGAAGCTGCTCGCCGCCCAGCGTGCCGGACTGACCGAGGTGTTCCTGCCCGCCCGCAACGAGCCGGACCTGGACGACGTACCGGCCGAGGTGCTGGAGAGGGTGACCGTGCACCTGGTCACCGACGTCGCCCAGCTGCTCGACGCAGCGCTCGAGCCGGCCACGACGGCGGCGTCCCGGGCCGCGTGATGTCTGGGGCCAGCGTCCTCACCGAGTGAGGGTCCAGACTGAGCCGGTGAGCGAACTCAACGTTCTCGGTGACCCGCTCGAACCCTGCGGGACAGACCCGGTGACCGGCTTCTACCGCGACGGGAGCTGCACCTGCGGTCCCGACGATCTCGGGCTGCATGCGGTGTGCGCGGTGATGACCGAGGAGTTCCTCCAGCACCAGCGGGCCCTGGGCAACGACCTGTCCACCCGGCGCCCGGAGTTCGCTTTCCCCGGACTCACCCCCGGCGACCGCTGGTGCGTGGTCGCGGTCCGCTGGCTGCAGTCCCATGAGTACGGCGTCGCGGCGCCCGTCGTGCTCGCCTCGACCAGCGCACGGGCGCTGGAGGTGATCCCGTTCGAGCTGCTCCAGGCGTACTCGGTGGACGTCCCCTCCGACCCGAGCGACCTGGAGCGCTGAGCCCCTGTCGGCACGGTCCGGCATCATTCACACCGTGACCGAGCCCCACGACAGCACCGAGACCGCGCGGGTCAGCGAGGTACTCGCACGACTTGGGCCCCGGCTCGACGAGTTCTGGCGCTTCGAGGCCGAGGACCGCTCGGTGCGTGACCGCGCCGCGTGGCTACCCACCTTCGACCGCACTCTCCCCGCCGAGGGCGCGGGACTCGACGCGGTCCTGGCCGAGCTCGACCTGGCGATCCGCAACGGCTCCCGGATCGCCGACCCGGGGTTCAGCGGGTTCATCACCACTGGTGCCACGACCGCGGGCATCGCCAGCGCGGTCGCCGCGGCCGCTGCCGGTGCCCAGCGCTACACGCTGCACGCCTTCAACGCGCTCGAATGGATAGGCCTGCGCTGGCTCGCCGAGGCCTGCGGGCTCCCGGAGGAGTGGGAGGGCGTGTTCAGCAGCGGCGGTTCGGTGGCCAACCTGATCGCCCTCGGAGCCGCCCGACAGGCCACCTTCGAGAAGCGCGGCGTCGACGTCGCCCACGATGGGCTCCCCACCGGGGTGGTGACGCGCATCTACGCCTCCACCGAGGCGCATCGCACGATCCACCGTTCAGCGGCGGTGCTCGGGCTCGGCCAGAACGCCGTACGCGAGCTCCCCACCGACGCCCGGCAGCGCATCGACGTGCACGCGCTCGACGCGGCCCTCGCCGAGGACATCGCCGCCGGCGTCGTACCCCTGGCGGTCGTTGCGATCGCCGGGACGACCAACACCGGCGCCATCGACCCGATCGACGATGTGCTCGAGGTCGTCCGGCGCCACGGCGCCTGGCTCCACGTGGACGGTGCGTACGGCCTGCCGGCGTACGTCGATCCGGACGTCCGGCCACGTCTCGCGGGCGTGGCCGAAGCGGACTCCGCCATCGTCGATCCGCACAAGTGGCTGGCCACCGGCGTCGGGGTCGCAGCGACGTACGTGCGTTCGCCGGGAGTGCTGGTCCGCGCCTTCGCCGAGGGCGAAGCGGCCTATCTCGAAGGCTCGTTCTCCGACGACATGGATGACGCCGTGTCGCAGTTCGAGGAGATGGGGGGTCAGTGGGCAGACATGAGCCTGGAGCTCTCCGCACCACCGCGCGGCGTACACGTGTGGGCGGTCCTGCGTGAGATCGGTCTCGACGGGCTGCGCGCCCGGGTGAGCGAGCACCGCACGTTCGCGCGCCACCTCGCCGCGACCGCCGACGAGCACCCGCGGCTGGAGTCGCTCACCGACCCGGAGCTGTCGGTGGCCTGCATCCGCTACCGCCCGACCCGACCGGTCGACGACCTCGACGGGCTCACCACGCGACTCCTGCGGCGGTTGCGGCGTGAGACCCCCTACGCTCCATCCAGCACGGTCGTCGACGGTGTGCTCGCGATCCGCCCCTGCTACATCAACCCACGCACTCGAATCGAGCACGTGGACGGCCTCGCCGAGGCGCTGGTCCGGCTCGGCGACGACGAGACGAGCTGAACGAGGTCGTCAGTAGCTGAAGCAGGTCGCTGCTTCGTCGCCGATCCACTCCCACAGCTGCACGGACCCGCCTAGCTTTGCGTTCGGCACCAGGGTCGACGCGTCGAGCTGGCGCGAGTCGAAGCAGATCGGACACGTCAGCAGGGTGCCGCCGGCCGCGGCGTAGCGCTCCACGAGGCTCGGGATGTCCGGGCACTCCGCGCACGCCCGGCCGACCGCGATGCCGGGCGTGGCCAACCGCACCGCCTCCTTGGTGAGGAACATCAGGGTCGGCCTCCCCGCCTCGGCAGCACCGACCGCCACCAGGAGCGCGACGGTCACCCGCTCCGGGTCCTCCATGCCTGTGGTGAGACTGATCGCAGCTTTGTTGCTCATGGCCTTCTCCTTCTCGGTCCGACGTGGTGTGGGACCTGGGTTGCTGGAACGGGAACGGATCGCTGGCGTCGGCTAGTCGCGGGTCGGCTCGGCGCGGTACCCGCTGCACAGCAGGTCCAGGCGAGCGATTCGAGGTGGGCTCGACGTGTCGGGGTCGGCGTACGCCTGCTGCTCGATGGTGAACCAGCCGGCACCCAACCGAGGCTGCCGAAGCCGGAGCCGCCACCGGAGGTGAACCCGGCCGCCGATCTCGAAGAGCGCCACGTCAACCACCTCGAAGTCGTCGGTGTCGCCGAGCCACCGGCGGAAGCAGCCCGCGACCTCATCCGGACCGGCACACTCCTGGTAGCCGCCCGGGAGCAGTGCGCGCAGCTCGACGTCGTCTGCGAGCACCGAGGCGAGCACCGCGAAGTCCTGAGCGGCAAGTGCCTCGAGGAACCTGCCACCAAGCACGAACGCCGGGACGGGGGCGGGGGCGGGGGCGGGCGGTGCTGAAGGAGGAAGCTGCGTCGACGTGGTCATGGTCCCGATCCAACGCCCGGCCGCGATCAAGAACATGGGGCAACTGCCCCATCTTCCGGCGCAGGTTGCCCTATTGGGCGGGTTGCCCTATTGGCGCCGGCTGAACCGGATGCCGCCACCCACCTGACGGTGCAGGTCCCAACTCTGGGGGTGGTCGGCCATCTTGTGGTGGGCCGGGCAGAGCGCGATGCCGTTGGCGAGGTCGGTTCGGCCGCCATTTCGCCAGGGGTTGAGATGGTGGGCCTCGGTCCAGGCGGGCGGCCGGTCGCAGTCGGTGACCGCGCAGCCGCCGTGGAGCTGGGCCAAGGCGATGCGCTGGTGTTTGGAGAACAGTCGGCGTTCTCGGCCCAGGTCGAGGGGGACCGACTCGGTGTCGAGGACCATCGGGATGATCCCGGCCTTGCAGGCCAGTCGGCGGGCCTGCCCGGCGCTGATCCGGTGGCCGGTCTCGACCGCGGCCACCCCGAGCCCGTCGAGCAGTTGCTGGAGGGGGACGGTGACCACCAGCGTGAAGCTGCTGCCCACCGGGGTCTCGACGGCCAGGTGGTCCTCGAGCAGCTCCATGAAGCCGCGCCCCAACAGGCTCGGGTAGCCGAGTCTGCGGCCGGTGGCCGGGTCGAGCGCCTTGTCGCCGAGCCGGCGCGGGGACGTCAGGGTCTCCAGGGCCTTCTTCAACACCCCCGCGTGCAAGGTCGGCAGCCGGAACCTGCCCTCGGTGGTGCCGTCGCGGTTGTCGTGCAACGACAAGGAGGCCAACCGCAAGGCCCGTTGCTCCTCACGTTCCAACAACTGCCCTTCGGCGGCGTCGGCGCCCTCCGGGCAGACCACCTCGAACAGTCGTTTCCCGAGCCGGGCCAACGCGACCGCGTCGTAGCGTTCGGCGAGCTCGAGCAGGTGGGCTTCGGCCCGCTCCTGGGTCTCGGGCGGCAGCTGGTCGTGCTCGTCGGTGAGCCGGTCGACGGCCGCGACCACCACGCCGGCCCGGTCCAGGTCGATCCGCCCGGCGGCCAGCGCGCGTCGGGTCGGTTCGAACCGCTCGTCCAACGCGGTGGCCAGCGCCACCTCGCGCACGCATTTGGCCCGGGTCGCCCCGCTCGCCTGCGCCAACCAGGCCGCGGTCGAGGTCGCCCCCGAGGCGGCGCCGACCTGGTTGCGGTCCGCGGCCACCAACACCCGCAACCGCAGCTCGGCGACCTGGGTCTCCAGCCGGGCCAGCGCCACCAGCGCCTCGCGCTGCTCGTCCTCGCTCATCGACCACACCGGCGCCGCCGACTCACCCGCGACCGCGGCGAGCCCGGCACGCGCGAACCGCACCACCCGATGCCCGGTATCAACCGGCGGATCGATCGTCTCCATCACCCCACGCTAACGAGCACGACCCTCCAGGTCAGCACACACTTTCGAAGCGGTGGACAACGGCGCGCTAGCCGGGGATGTGCATGAAATCCGGCTGTCGGGCCTGCGCGTAGAGGTACGGATCGAGGCCCCGCCACGTCGTCGCGATAGGTGACGACCACGATGCCGGCTCCCGCTGGCTCGGCTGCCACGGGGCATGATGTCCTTGACCGGCGGAGCCCCCGCCGCCCGATGCGGAGGAACCACCCGATGCCGACTGCACGGTTCACGGTTCATACGAACCTGTCGCCAACCGAAGTGCTGGAGCTGCTGACCGACTTCGGCCCGGATCGGGTCGGGCTGTGGCCGAACATCGACGCCGCGCACTTCAAGGTCCATGACGTGGGTCCCGACTGGGCCGACGTGACCGAGGGAAACGCGATGGCGTGGGAGCGGGAACGCTACTCGTGGGACGCGACCGCGGGCACCGTGGCATCCGACACCGTGGAGTCGAACCTGTGGGGACCGGGCAGCGGCTGGCGCTACGAACTCACCTCGGCGGCGGGCGGCACCGACGTACACGCCTCCCTGACTCGGGTGCCCAAGTCGCTCATGGGCCGGCTCATCGGGGCGCTGATTCCGATCGCCGGAGCGCGGACCCTCGGGAAGCAACTCCAGTCGGTGTTACGCAAGGCCGAGGCTCGTTGAGCTCGACTGTCAGCCGCGCAGCCGCACCGACAGGCAGGTGACACACCCCTCGAGCTTCTCGTACTCGGTCAGGTCCACCGGCACGACTCGCAGCCCCCGGGCGGCGAACAGCTCTGCCGTGAGCGGTGCGCTCGTGGACATCAGCACGGTCTGTTCGTCCAGCACCACGACGTGTGATCCCGCCTCCTCGGGGACCTCAAGCAAGGTCGGCCAGGTGTCCGGATCGTCGACGAGTGGCCGGTAACCGACGATCGTCCCGTCAGGCAGCGCGGTGACGGCGGACTTCAGGTGCAGCACCCTGCTCAGTGGTACGCCGACCAGCCGGGCGCCGACCTGACTCAGGGCCGCGTCGAGCTGCTCGAGGCCGAAATGGTTCGTGCGCCCGCCGAGGCCGACCCAGACGAACCCTTCGTGCTTCAGCACGTCGCCGCCGTCCAGGGTGCCGGGCTCGGCAATGTGAGCGATGCGGTATCCCAGCCGGAGCATCGTGTCCTCGACCGCAGCCGTCTCGGGCTTGCGCTCGTCGGCACCGGGGCGCGAGATGACCGCCAGGTCGCCGTAGACGACGACGGTGTCCTCGACGAAGACTGCATCCGGACAGTCATCGGCCGGCGGGACCTCGATCGTCTCCCAACCCTCGTCGTGAAGCGCCGCGACGTACCCGTCCCATTGAGCGAGCGCCAACTCGAAGTCGATGGCGGAACGCTCGATGTGGGTGACCAGTCCCTCGGCCAGCCGGGGACCGGGACGGCGTACGAGCGCGCGCTTGCTCACTCGCCGAGACTACCGACCCTCCTACGCCAATACGCTGTCGACCGAGAGTTCCGTAGCTATCCGAGCCCGAAGCTGCGAAGCTGCGGCGGTGGCCGAGCACGAGAGATTCGTGCGGTCGCGGCTCAGCCAGGTCGAAACTGACGAGGTCGCCCGCGTCGACGAGCTTGCGGGCCGCCTCCTCACCCACCTCGACAACAGCGTCGAGCTCATCGCCGCACTGAACATCTACGGCGCCCAGAGCAAGGCGATCCAGGACACCGTCGGGAAGGTGCTCGTCGACGAGCTCAGCTTCGGAAGCGAGATCGTGCTGACGCCACAGGACGGGCTCGTGACCAGGGCAAGGCCGGACTTCTTCTTCGACCTTGGGAGAAGCCGCGGCGTCATCGCCGAGGTCGAGCGCGGAGGTACGACGGCCAACAACCATGACCTCAAGGATCTGTGGAAGGCACACATCGCCGTGAACGCCCAGCACCTGTTCCTGGTCGTGCCCATCGAGCTCCAGAACGAGCATGGCCGTGTCCGCGAGCGGCCTTATCGCAAGGTGGTACGCCGTGTCGGCGCCTTCTTCGGCGACGCGAGATCGACTTACTCAGTGCGCACGTCTTCGGATACTGATCGACCTTCGGGCCGTTGGGAGACTCGGCGAGGGCCGCCTGGGGGAATGTCAGGTGGTGCCGGGTGGCCCGGCTAGAACTTCGGGGGTGTACTCGAGCAGCTGCAGCCGGCCGTCGAGGGTGCGGCTGTTCACCATGCCGAGGGACACGTCGGGGTAGCCGTCGTAGATCCGATCCCGGCCGGTGCTTCCGGTGATGACTGGGAACACGACCACGCGGAAGAGGTCTACCAGGCCGGCCCTCAGAAGAGCATGGCACAGCGTGAGGCTACCCAGGGTGCGCATGGACCTGAGGCCGTTTTCCTTCATCTCCCGCACGGCCTCGACGGGGTCCTGGGTGACCAGCCTTGTGTTCTCCCACGACAGCGGCTCCGTCAACGTGGTGGAGAAGACGACCTTCGAGAGACCTCCCAGCGCATCCGTACCCGGCTTCCCAGAAACCTGCCTACCGGTCGGCGCCGACTCTCACGAGTCCTTCTGTGCGGGAGGCAGCGTGGTGCACACGCAGGCCCTGTTGCCGTCCTGGTCGGCGAGCACGGTGCACGAGGGCTGCTGGCTGGCATCGACGATGGTCCCACCCGCACTGACGGCGGCGGCGATCCGCGCGTCGGCGACCTCAGGCGGAACCCAGACGTCCAGATGGAACCTCTGACGCGGAGTCTCGTGCTCGTCGGTTTCTTGGAACCAGAGGATCGGCACCCGTCCCGTGGCGTCCCGCACGTCGTCCCCGATGGTCCCCCGGCCCTTGGCCTCGGTGCTCCCGGTCAGCAGGGCCGCCCAGACAGGGGCGATGCTCGCCGCGTGCGCTGTGTCGAGGGCGATCTCGATCGCGCTGGTCGAGGCGGGGTCGGCGTCGATCGACTGCCGCGCGGCGGTCTCGGTGATCCGTCCCGCGAGGTCGACGTCTTGCTGGGTCACCCACTCAACGACGTGCTCGATGCCTTCGCCGTCGCGGTAGTTGGCGTCGTCGCTGATCAGCTTGAGGTCGACGTACCCGGGGCCTATCGATACGCGAGGGTGGTGGCCGAGCGTGTCGCCGGCCTCGCCGACCGCCGCCACGAACCGTATGGCGGCGCCGAAGTCAGCGACCACGTAGCGGGCGTGGAGTCCCTGCCCGAGCTTGCGCCAGTCGGTCAGGTCGGCCTCGGCGATCTGGTCGCCCGTCAGCATCTCCATGGAAGAACCGTAGCCCGGCTTCCGGACGGTACCCGCCCGGAATCGCCGCCCTCACCGCCGAGGGGGGTGGGTGGCCGCGATCTAGAAGGCAGTTTGACTCAGCCGATACGGCGCGGGCCGCGGATCGCCGTACGGCAAAGCTGTGCGGGTTCGGATGGTTCACCGCGAAGGTGGGAAGTCCTCGGCGTCGGACAACCTGATCTCGACCATGAGCGAGTGGGCGATCGC
>JBOHDW010000040.1:0-4156 GCA_050700795.1 Nocardioidaceae bacterium
GGGGTGCGGCGTCCCGACATCGTCGTACACCTCGCGGGGGGGAAGAGCGTCGTGGTGGACGCGAAGGTGCCGTTGGACGCCTTCCTCGACGCGACAACGACGGACGACGAGGAGGAGCGCGACGTCGCCCTGCGCCGGCACGCGCTCCAGCTCCGCCACCACATAGAGGGTCTGGCCGCCAAGGCGTACTGGCGCAGCCTCGACGCAACCCCCGAGTTCGTGGTCCTGTTCGTCCCCGCAGAGTCCATGCTGTCCGCGGCGCTAGAGGCCGAACCCGACCTGATCGAGTACGCCGCCGACCGGCGGGTGGTGCTGGCCACCCCCACCACCCTCATCGCGCTGTTGCGGACGGTGGCGCACGCCTGGACGCAGGACACGCTCGCCGAGAAGGCCCGCGACATCCACGCACTGGGGCGCGACCTGCACGACCGGCTCGGCGTGCTCGGTGGCCACCTCGACCGGCTCGGCCGGTCACTGTCGCGGGCGGTGTCGGCGTACAACGAGACCGTCGGGTCTCTGGAGTCCCGGGTGCTCGTGACCGCGAGAAGGTTCCACGAGCACTCCATCGGCGACGACCTGCCTGGCCCGAAGCCGGTTGTTGACTCGCCGCGGCCCCTCAGCGCGCCCGAGCTGCTCGAGGCGGTCGCCGATTCTCGCGCCGAGCTGGTGGTCGACGAGCGCAAGGAGCCGCCGTCCGCGGGGCGGCGGCGACCCGCCTAGAAGCGCGGAAGTCTGGCCGTGCACGGTCGCGACCAAACACAGGCACGGAAGAAGAGCCACCCTTGGGCCCGGTTGCCGCACCGGTCCGGCTAAGGGGAATTGACCCGCGCAACCGAGCACAGCCCCCGTTACGCAGCCCAAATCACCCGATTCGCCTGCGCAACCGAGCACAGCCCCGGTTGCGCAGCCCGGAAGCGAGCCGACGAGCCCCGCGAACCGCAGCGGCGGCGCCGACCCGGCCCGACGCCGTACCCCCCGCTTCCTTGCTGCCATTCATCCCAATCCTGACCGGGTCAAGCTGTCGAAGACGCCCCGGCGACCCGCCGTGACAGGTCCCTCTTCCACCGACCAAGTCGCCCTATCTTGATGCTGTGAGCACGGGGCGCGCACACCCGAGCCGGACGCTCTGGGAAGAAGGGCGGAAACCCGGCCGCCGGGTCGCGCTCGTAGCCTCAGTCGCTTCGCTGGCGGTGATCGCGGTCGATCTGGTGATCACCCACCACATCACGCTCTGGTACGACGTGGCCTTCCTGGCCATCTGCGTGGGCGCGGCACTCGGAGTTCGACCGCGGGACTTCTTCGTCGTCGGGGTCTTCCCGCCATTGCTGATGGCCGGGACGATGCTCGCAGTTGCACTCGTGGACCGATCCGCGGTGGCCGACAAGGGAGACGGAATCATCCAGGGAGTCATCTCCGGGCTCGCCCACCACTCGACCGCCCTGGTCATCGGCTATGCGCTAACCCTGATGATCCTGGCGCTGCGGCGCGTGGCACTGAGGAACGCCGGGGCACTTCGAGCCCACCCTCGTTAACCCAATCCCGTCGACCCGGTGCGAAAGCAACGCCAAACCCGTTCGACCCGGCTCTTGTGCCGCCGTCTCGTGGGGCCGCGGCGAGGGGTGCGCGAGCTGCGGAACGGAAAGGTCGACGACCGATGTCGCGGGCAGCCGTACCGTTCCACAGCGCGAACCCGGGGCAGGAGCCGCACCGGTCCCATCCTCGCCAGGTCTTGGACCCCACCACCAGCCAGCGTTGCGTTCAAGCCGGGTCGACGTGGGCGAGGCGGAGGTCGCGGCGCAGCTCCGGCGGGAGCGCGAAGGTCAACGACTCCTCGGCGGTGTGAACAGCGCGCGCGGCCGGGTACCCTCGCTCGGCCAGGAAACCCAGCACCCCCTCGACCAGCTCCTCGGGGACCGACGCTCCCGACGTGACACTCACTGTCTCGACCTCCTTGAGCCAGGCCTCGTCGATCTCGTCGGCGTCGTCGACCCGGTACGCCGCCCGGGCGCCGGCCTCCAGGGCCACCTCCACGAGGCGCACCGAGTTCGAGGAGTTCCCGGACCCCACCACGATCACCAGATCGGCGGCGCGGGAGATCTCCTTGACCGCCATCTGGCGGTTCTGGGTGGCGTAGCAGATGTCGTCACTCGGCGGATCGAGCAGCAGCGGGAACCGCTCGCGGATCCGGTCCACGATCGCCATCGTCTCGTCGACCGAGAGCGTCGTCTGCGAGAGCCAGGACACCTTGGCGGGGTCACGCACCACGAGGTCGGAGACGTCATCGGGTGTCTGGACGAGCTGGATGTGCCCGGGCGCCTCGCCGGCGGTTCCCTCGACCTCTTCGTGGCCGGCGTGGCCGATCAGCAAGATGTCGTAGTCCTCCTTGGCGAACCGCCGCGCCTCGTGATGGACCTTGGTGACGAGCGGGCAGGTGGCGTCGATGGTCCGAAGCCCGCGCTGCTCCGCCTGCTGGTGTACGTCGGGAGCGACCCCGTGCGCCGAGAAGACCACGGTTGCCCCTTCGGGCACCTCGTCCAGCTCCTCGACGAAGACGGCCCCGCGGGCCTCGAGGCCAGACACCACGTGCTTGTTGTGCACGATCTGCTTGCGCACGTAGACGGGGGCGCCATACAAATCCAGCGCCTTCTCCACCGTCACCACCGCACGGTCGACCCCGGCACAGTAGCCGCGCGGCGCGGCCAGCAGCACCGCGCGCTCATTGGAGGACCCCTTGGCGATCCCGCTGGGCATCCCCAGGTCTGTGCCAGTCATGTGCTCCATCGTAGGAGGCTTCGCCTAGGGTCGTCGGCGTGGCACTCGACACCTCCCCCGAGCACCCGGCGCCCGTCCGGACGATCGCCAACCTGATCGCCGGATGGGTCGACCGGCTCGGCGTCGTGTGGGTCGAGGGACAGGTGGCCCAGGTCAGCCGCCGACAGGGCATGGCGACGGTCTTCCTCACGTTGCGGGACCCGGTCGCCGACGTTTCGGTCAACGTCACGTGCTCCCGGCAGCTCTTCGACTCGCTGAACCCGCCGTTGGTCGAGGGCGCGACTGTCGTCGTGCACGCCAAGCCGTCGTACTACGCCAACCGGGGCACCATCTCCTTGCGTGCCGACGACATCCGCATGGTCGGCCTCGGCGAGCTGCTGGCCCGGCTCGAGCGTCGACGACAGCTCCTGGCGGCGGAGGGGCTGTTCGCCCGGGAGCTGAAGAGGCCGCTGCCCTTCCTTCCGCGGTGCGTCGGCCTGGTCACCGGTCGGGAGTCCGCCGCCGAGCGCGATGTGCTCGAGAACGCCCGGCGGCGATGGCCGGCGGTCCGGTTCCGCGTGCTGAACACCCCCGTCCAGGGGCCCGCCGCCGCGGCAGAGATCATCGAGGCGATCGGACGCCTCGACAACGACCCCGACGTCGACGTGATCGTGGTGGCCCGCGGTGGCGGCTCGATCGAGGACCTGCTCCCCTTCTCCGACGAGGCCCTCGTGCGCGCCGTGGCCAAGGCTCGCACGCCGGTCGTCTCAGCGATCGGTCACGAGCAGGACACCCCGATGCTCGATCTCGTCGCCGACGTGCGCGCATCGACGCCGACCGACGCAGCGAAACTCGTGGTGCCCGACGTCGCCGAAGAGAGCCAGCGCGTCGCGGCGCTTCGCCTTCGCGGCCGCCAACTCCTCCTCGACCGCATCGGGCGGGAGCAGCAGCAGCTGACGGCGCTGCGTGCCCGGCCGAGCCTGGCCGACCCGCGTGCGGGTCTCGAGGCGCGACTCGGCGAGGTCGAGGAGCTGCGGGCACGGGCTTCGCGTTCCTTCCGCCACCGACTGGACCGTTCGGGCGACGACCTCGGCCATCAGCGAGCCCGGATCCGCGCGCTCTCACCGTTGGCGACCCTGGAGCGTGGCTATGCGGTGGTGCAGCGCGCGGACGGCCAGGTCGTCAGCCGCGTCCAGCAGGTGGCGATCGGCGAGGCCCTGCAGGTGCGGATCGCCGACGGCCGGCTGGGCGTGCACGTGGACCACATCGAGGAGGAGCACTGATGACCGAACAACCGGAGCTGAGCTACGAGCAGGCCCGCGAGCAGCTGGTCGAGGTGGTTCGCCAGCTCGAGTCCGGCGGCACCAACCTCGAGGAGTCGCTCGCGCTGTGGGAGCGCGGCGAG
>JBOHDW010000041.1:0-2031 GCA_050700795.1 Nocardioidaceae bacterium
GGCACGCTGGCGGCGTACAAGTTCTTCAACATCAAGGTCAGCGACCGGTTCCGGCACTGGGTGGTCGCGGCCATGTTCGGCTTCGTCGCGGTCACCATGCTCGACTTCGTGCTCGGCCTGTTCGGCAGTTCGTTCGGCTTCAACGGCCTTGGGGGTCTGGGGCTGGTCTCCAGCTTCCTCGGCCTCGGCCTCGGCGTACTCATGCTGATCTTGGACTTCGACTACGTCGAGCGCGGAGTCGAGGCGGGGCTGCCGGAGAGCGAGTCGTGGCGGGCAGCGTTCGGGCTCGCGGTGACGATCGTGTGGATCTACATCGAGCTTTTGCGGATCCTGTCGATCTTCAGGAACAGCTGACCTCGGTCGTTCACTCATCGGGAGTGGCCGGCGCCTCGCTCGGTGATTGGGTTTCGGCCTCGGGCCGGCGGCGCCGTAGCCGAAGCTGGGCCAACCTTCCACGGGACCCGTGCTCGGTCTCCCGCGCGTGCGTGCCGTCGACCTCGGTGCCGGGCACGCGCGCGGCGTTGACGGCCGCCTGCGCGATCGGGAGTACGGCCTCTCCCCGCGCCGGTTCCGGCCCCTCCTCCCCGGGCAGTACGACGCCGACCGCGGCCAGCACGGAGGGCAGCAGCGCCTGGGCCAGCGAGGCGTACCCGGTCGCCGACGGGTGGAACTGATCGGGGCCGAACAGGACGTTCGGCAGCGCCTCGAACTCCGGACCGAGGATCGACCCCAGGGAGACGCTGCGCCCGCCGGCCTCGACCGTCGCGATCGTCTGGGCGGCGGCAAGCCGCCTCGACCAGGCCCGGGCCACCTGTTTCAACGGTGGTGCGATGGGCTCGATGGTCCCGAGGTCCGGGCAGGTCCCGACGATGACTTCGACGCCCTCCTCTCGCAGCCTCCGGGTCGCCACCCCGAGGAGCCGCACGGACTCGGAGGGACGCCGCCGATGGGTGATGTCGTTGACTCCGATCAGGATCACCACGGCCGTCGGCTCGATGACGAGGGCCGCGTCGATCTGGCCGTCGAGGTCGCGGGTCTGGGCACCGACCCGCGCCACGGACTGCAGATACACCCGGTGGTCGGTCCAGGTGGCGAGCCCCGACGCGAGCCGTGCGCCGGGGGTGTCTCGCACCGCCTCGACCCCATAGCCCGCCGCCGACGAGTCACCGAGCAGGGCCAGCTTGAGGGTCGGACCCGGCCGGTCGGCGCCGTACCAGCCGGTCGCGTCTGGTGGGACCCCCTCCGCGTTGCCGATCACCCGGCGCGCGAGTAGGGCCTCGGTGATCAGCACGCCGTACAGGGAGGCGCCCAGCAGCGACAGGCCACCACCCCCGAAGGCGGCGGCGGCGGCGAGCTTTCGAGCGGCTGCTGCCTTCCCCATGACGATCACCCTATGAGAGCCCCTAAACTCCCGGATGTGCAGTACGTGAACTCGCTTCTCGACCTCGTGGGCCAGACGCCGTTGCTGCGACTGTCCACCACCGCCGACGGCGCGAAGGGGCTGGTGCTCGCCAAGGTGGAGTACCTCAACCCCGGTGGTTCGGTGAAGGACCGCATCGCCTTGCCGATGGTCGAGGCGGCCGAGCGAGACGGCAGCCTGCGTCCGGGCGGGACGATCATCGAGCCGACCTCCGGGAACACGGGCGTCGGGCTGGCCATGGTCGCCCAGGCGAAGGGCTACCGGTGCATCTTCGTCTGCCCGGACAAGGTCAGCGAGGACAAGCGCAACGTGCTGGAGGCGTACGGCGCCGAGGTGGTGGTCTGTCCGACCGCGGTTGCGCCGGAGCACCCGGACTCCTACTACAACGTATCCGACCGGCTGGTCCGAGAGACCGAAGGTGCCTGGAAGCCGGACCAGTACTCCAACCCGAACAACCCCCTCTCCCACTACGAGTCGACCGGGCCGGAGATCTGGGCGCAGACGGAGGGAAGGGTCACCCACTTCGTCGCGGGCGTGGGCACCGGGGGCACGATCACTGGCACCGGCCGCTTCCTCAAGGAGCAGAACTCGCGCGTCCAGATCATCGGCGC
>JBOHDW010000042.1:0-4963 GCA_050700795.1 Nocardioidaceae bacterium
CAGCCATTTTGCGCCCGGTGCGCACCACGATCATCACATTCCTCGCCGTCGGGCTCGCCGTGTTGGGTCTGCAGCTGGCCGGCGGCTCGCGGGCACACGCCACCACGCCCGGCACCACGCTGGGCACGTTCGTCGCCGTGACACCCTCGATGGGCCGGGGCACCTACGAGGCGAAGGTGCTGCACTGGGTCAACGTCCGCCGCGGCCAACACGGCCTGCACGCGCTGCGCCTCTCCCGGTGCACCAACAGGGTCGCGAACAGGTGGAGCCTGCATCTGGCCGCGACCGACTCGTTCTACCACCAGTCGATGATGAGGATCATGCTCACGTGCAACGCCTACTACGCCGGCGAGACGCTGGCGATGGGCGGAGTCACCCCCAAGCGCATCGTCACCCTCTGGATGCACTCCCCGGAGCACCGCAAGATCCTGCTGAGCAAGCACCCGCGCCGGATCGGCGTGGGCGCCTACCCCAACGCACAGGGCGCCTGGGTGGTGGCCGCGGACTTCATGAAGTACTGAGACAGCCAAGCAGAGGAGCCCCCCGCGGTGGGCGGGGGGCTCCTCTGTTTGTCTCTGCCTTGCCGAGAGCTCCGGTGTCAGCCGGTCTGGAAGAAGCTCTTCCGGAGGTACTCGTTCACGTCGCCCTCGGGAACCCGGAAGGAACGACCGACGCGAACGGCCGGAAGCTCACCCGAGTGAACCAGACGGTAGACGGTCATCTTCGATACGCGCATCATCGTGGCCACCTCGGCCACGGTGAGGAACTTGACCTC
This sequence comes from Nocardioidaceae bacterium, assembly GCA_050700795.1. GTDB lineage: Bacteria > Actinomycetota > Actinomycetes > Propionibacteriales > Nocardioidaceae > JBOHDW01. The sequence goes on from JBOHDW010000042.1 coordinate 776, forward strand.
AGAGATGTCTCCAGAAGTGGTCATCATGCACCGCACTTTCGACGCACACTCGCCCCCCGGCTTCCCCGCCGGAGACCCTTCGGATGTGCTTCCGTGAGAATAGAGCCTAGAGTTACTGCTGGGGAAGGGGTGAAAAAAGTCCGATTCTTTACCGTCGAACCGGCGTGTCGGCTTGTTTCCCTCACGGTAACGGGTCTAGACCGTTGGCCGGAAAGGTGGCCACCCGGGTCGCCTGGATCGCCCGGTCCAGCGGGTCGCCGGGGTCGTAGCCGCCGTCCCAGTCCCGGTACTCCGGCGTCCGTCCGTCGGTCATCCGCATCGGGGTCGGACGGCCGAGAGACTCCTGCACGTGCATCCGCCAGGAGTCGGGGGTAGCCGTCTCGGGGGCCAGCGGTCTTCCCGCTACCAGCGCGAGCAGGTGGCTCCAGCTGCGCGGCACCACCTCCACGATCGCGTAGCCTCCCCCACCGGTCGCGACCCACCGGCCACCGCAGACCTCGTGCGCGAGGTCGTGCAGGACGGCGTACGACGCGCGCTGGCCGTCGACGGACAGCAGCAGGTGGGCCAGCGGGTCCTCGAGGTGTGAGTCGCACCCGTGTTGGGTGACCAGGATGTCGGGGGCGAACTCTCGAACCAGGGGCGGGACCACGGCGTGGAAGGCCCGCAGCCAGCCGGCGTCGCCGGTCCCGGCCGGCAGCGCCACGTTCACCGCGCCGCCGACCGCGTCGGGCCCACCGCTCTCGTCGGGGAACCCGGTCCCCGGGAAGAGCATCCGGCCGGTCTCGTGCAGGCTGATGGTGAGCACCCGGGGGTCGTCGTAGAAGGTCGCCTGGACGCCGTCGCCGTGGTGGACGTCCACATCGACGTAGGCCACCTTCCGGGCGCCCTGGTCCAGCAGCCAGCGGATGGCCACCGCCACGTCGTTGTAGACGCAGAACCCGCTGGCCAGCCCGGGCATCGCGTGATGCAGCCCGCCGGCGATGTTCGCCGCGTGCAGCACCTCTCCCGACCACACCCGACGGGCCGCCTCGACCGAGGCACCGACGACGTGCGCCGACGCCTGGTGCATGCCCGCGAACGTCGGGTTGTCCTCGGTGCCCAGCCCGAACTGCTGATCGGAGTCGCGCGGGCCCCGGATCCCGCGCACCGCCTCGATGTAGGCGGGCTCGTGCACCGTGGCCAGCAGGTCGTCGTCGGCCACCGGAGCCGGCACCCGCGGCGGGAGCACGCCGAGGTCGGTCGCGAGCCGGATGGTCAACTCCACCCGGACCGGAGCCATCGGATGGTCCGGACCGAAGTCGTACTCCGTGAGCGAGGGGTCGAAGACCACGCACCCCACACCGGACATGGGGCCAACCTATCGCTGTCGTGCACCCACGGATCCGGTTGCCGTCGGCGCCGCTCACCGTAGAATCACCACGTGACTACCCCCATCGACCACTGGATCAGCGGCGCACGCCGGACTAGTACCTCCGGCCGGACCAGCCCCGTCTTCAACCCCGCCACGGGGGAGCAGACCGGCGCGGTCGGGCTGGCCTCACCCGAGGAGGTCGATGCGGCGGTCGCGAGCGCCCGCGAGGCCGCGCTCGACTGGCGACGCGTCTCGCTGTCTCGGCGCTCCGCGATCCTGTTCGCCATGCGCGAGCTCGTGCACACCCACGCCGACGAGCTGGCCCGGGTGGTCACCGCCGAGCACGGCAAGGTCCTGGCCGATGCGGCCGGTGAGGTCGCCCGCGGGCTGGAGAACCTCGAGTTCGCCACGGGAGTCCCACACCTGATGAAGGGCGGCTACTCCGAGCAGGTGTCGGGCGGCGTGGACGTCTACTCGATCCGCCAGCCGCTCGGGGTGGTCGCCGGCATCACGCCGTTCAACTTCCCGGTCATGGTCCCGATGTGGATGTGCGCCAACGCCATCGCCTGTGGGAACGCCTTCATCCTCAAGCCGAGCGAGAAGGACCCGTCGGCGTCGATGCTGCTGGCCGAGCTGTGGCAGCAGGCCGGACTGCCCGATGGCGTCTTCACGGTCCTACAGGGCGACAAGGCCGCGGTCGACGGGCTGCTCGCCCACCCCGACGTGGCGGCGGTCAGCTTCGTCGGGTCGACGCCGATCGCGCGCTACGTCTACCAGACCGGCACGGCGGCCGGGAAGCGGATCCAGGCCCTCGGCGGTGCGAAGAACCATATGGTCGTGCTTCCCGACGCCGATGTGGAGATGGCCGCCGACGCGGCGGTCAGTGCGGCGTACGGAGCGGCCGGCGAACGCTGCATGGCGGTCTCGGTGGTGGTCGCCGTCGGCGACGTCGCCGACCCCCTTGTCGACGCGGTCGCCGCCCGGCTGCCGAAGCTGCGGGTGGGTGACGGCTCCGCTGCGGACACCGACATGGGACCGCTGATCACCGCCGAGCACCGAGACCGGGTCGCCGGCTACATCGACGCGGGCGCCGCCTCGGGCGCCGAGGTCGTGGTCGACGGACGGGAGGCGGAGCTGCCCTCCGGCGGGTTCTTCCTCGGTACGACGCTGCTCGACCGGGTCACCCCCGAGATGACCGTCTACACCGACGAGATCTTCGGGCCGGTGCTCTGCGTGCTCCGTGCCGGGAGCTACGAGGAGGCCCTGGAGGTGATCAACTCGAACCCGTACGCGAACGGCACCGCGATCTACACCCGCGACGGCGGGGCGGCGCGCCGGTTCCAGTTCGACGTCGAGGTCGGCATGGTCGGGATCAACGTGCCCATCCCGGTCCCGGTCGCGTACTACTCGTTCGGTGGCTGGAAGGCGTCGCTGTTTGGTGACACCCACGTGCACGGCACGGAGGGCGTGCACTTCTATACGCGCGGCAAGGCGGTAACGTCCCGCTGGCTGGATCCGAGTCATGGCGGTGTGAGTCTCGGGTTCCCGGTCAATAGATAACCGCTTTCCCCTGGTGGCGGTGGCGGATGTCTTCTGGCTGCTGGGTACGGAGAGCGCATGCCTGTTCTCGTGGGGACTTCGGGGTGGCAGTACCGCGACTGGCGCGGAGGGCTCTACCCGCCTGGGGTTTCTCAGCGCTGCTGGCTGGAGCACTATGCCACGCAGTACATGACCGTGGAAAATAACGGCACGTTTTACCGGCTGCCGTCGCGGGAGACGTTCGAGTCGTGGCGGCGGAGGACGCCGGGCGACTTCGTCATGGCGGTCAAGGGCAGCCGGTACCTGACTCATGTGCGGCGGCTGCGGGATCCGGCCGGACCCGTGGCCCGGCTGCTCGGCGCGGCGGCAGGCCTGGGTCCCAAGCTGGGGCCGATCCTGCTCCAGTTTCCGCCGACCCTCACCGCGGAGCCCGGCCTGCTGGACGCATGCCTGAAAGAGTTCCGGGATGCCTGGCCCGCGGTCCGGGGTGATGGGCCGGAGGCGGCGCGCATCGTGGTCGAGCCGCGGCATGAGTCGTGGTGGACGGAGGAGGTGCGGGGGATCCTAGCTGGTCATGATGCTGCGCTGTGCTGGGCGGACCGGCTCGGCCACCCGGTCACGCCGCTCTGGCGGACGGCCAGCTGGGAGTTTCTGCGGTTTCATGAGGGTGCTGCCGACCCGTGGCCCCGCTACGGGAAGGACGCTCTCCGGTCGTGGCTGGACCGGATCAAGGAGGCGCACCTCAGCCGGGCCGACGTGTACACCTACTTCAACAACGACCCGGGCGGGGCTGCCGTCGTGAACTCGGCGGAGTTCGCGGCGCTGGCCCGTGAGGCGGGCCTGAGCCCCACCCGTGTCCCTGTACTCAGCGGGCCGCGGCGCTGAACACCGGGTAGTAGGCGCCGGACTGGCCGGATGTGGTGGGGTGGTAGGACTCGGAGACGTCCAGGAAGTTGACCGAGTGGAGCCAGCTGCCCGGGTCGCAGATCTCGTGGCCGCTGAAGCCTCCCCGCACGTCGGCGAACACGTCACCGTGCCGGGCCGCCGCCGCCTGGATCTGGCTGTCTAGCTGGTCCGCGCCCCGGTTGAGATCGGTCCGGTCGGTTGTGCTCAGGCCGATGCAGGACGAGGAGCGGGACAGGTCGTAGAGCTCCGGGTAGTCGAGGACCACGACCCGGGCGTTCGGGGCGTCCGCACGGATGGCGTTCAGCACCGAGTCGAGCTCACCCGGCAGTTGCGTGGCGGTCAGGCCCTCGGCGTGCTGCACGGCACTGACGCAGCTGCTCGTGGGCAGCAGC
>JBOHDW010000043.1:0-2747 GCA_050700795.1 Nocardioidaceae bacterium
TCTCGACATAGGCGGCACAACGGCCACCACCGGCGCAGACGGCAGGGTCGAAGTCTCGGTTGCGGACCTCAACCACATCTCGAGCCGGGTGGCCCTCGCGAGTGGGCTGCTCAACAATCGGACCATGGTCACGCTGACCAGGGTCCATCCGTTGCCGCATACGTCTCCCCACGTGAGCCAGCTCGCCGTCGGCCTCAGCGTTGCTTCGACCGTGCGGATCAGGCTCGGCTCCGGCCATACCGGCGTATCAACCCGGACGGTGAGCGGCCTACGGCTCCACTCGGTCACCGGCCAGGTGATCACCGTGGATCCCAGATCCCGTTCGCAGTTGGCGCTGACCTCGCGCAGAGCGATGCTCCAACACGGCGTCCTCAAGTCGCAGACCGTGACCTGGTCGGTCGATCGCGTCACCACCACCACCGGGGAGGCGACAACCACCGACATTCCCCGCTTCGACCCGCTCGGTCGGTCGGTATGGGACATCAGGCTCGCGCCCGTCGCGGGACTGGTGCACGTGATGACGGTGCCGAAAACTCCGGACGTCACCTTTCAGCTCGGTGGCGAGACGTTGACCACCAACCTCCACGGGGTCGCCACGGCCCGGCTGGCAGACCTCAACAACGTGACGTCCCGGATCAGGTTGCTCACCGATGCGGCAGGCTCGCTGAGCGTGTCGTTGCTCCGAGTCACCAAGCTCCCTCCGGGGGCGGTGCATCAACGACGCGTGCTGGCCAGTCTCCTCGTGAGTCGTCCAGTCAGGCTTCGATTCGTGGACTCCGACGGGGTCACCGTGCCCGTGCCCCGGGTCGCCTGGGTGCGACTCAAGGGTGACGGGCGATCGACTCGCATCTCCGGTCGCCGACTCGGCACTGCGGTAATGCTGCCGGCGACGACTGCCGTGCAGGTCGAGAGCACGTGGCGGACCCGCGACATCACCTACTCGATCTCCACCGCACGCGTCGACGGCGCCAACGCCGTCTTCAACGGGCGCCAGCGCTTCGACCCGAACCAGCAAAGCACCTGGCAGGTTCGCCTGTCCGTGTTCCGGCTGTCGCTGACCGTTCGCGACGTCCTGTTCGGGCGGCGGACGGCCTCAACGGTCACCGTGACCCTTCCCGACGGTACGAGCCAACATGTGTACGCCTCAACTGGGAAGCCCCTCATGTTCCCCGCACTGGTGCGCGGCGTCTACAAGGTGAAAATCGGCGCCGCGGCGGTCGGATCGCACAGCAGTGTTCTCGTTTCCCGAGACGGCGCCGCCGACTTCCGAGTGCTCACGAGGCTCGACGCGGTGGTCATCGCGATCGCCCTCGCCGGGCTGGTTGTGGCGCTCATCAGCACCGGACGGGCGTTGGCCGGCCGCCCGTCCCGGCGGCCCGAACAGGACCCGAAATGAGCCGACGGGCACGACGCCTGGGGGTGGTCGCCTTTGTGCTGTGTGTGCTCATCGGCTGCCCCCGCGTCACGCCGGTCCCCGGGGCGGCGGCCCAGCCGGCGACCCACGCCCACATCCCGGCCTATGCGTACTTCTACCAGTGGTACACCCCCAGCTCGTGGCGACGAGCGAAGATCGACTACCCCCTGATCGGCAGGTACAGCAGCGACGACCCCCAGGTGCTGCGCGAGCAGGTGGCCGAAGCCCAGGGAGCGGGCCTGGACGGCTTCCTCACCTCGTGGAAGAGCACGCTCAAGTTGAACAGTCGTCTGACGATGCTGCTGAGGGTCGCGCGGCCCCGCCACTTCGACGTGGGGGTGGTCTACGAGGGCCTGGACTTCCAGCGCCACCCCCTGCCCATCTCGGTGGTCCGGTCGGACCTGACGACCCTGGTGACCCGCTGGGGGAAGGCGTTGCGATCCCGGTATTTCCACAAACCGGTGGTCATCTGGACCGGGATGGACCAGTTCTCGGTCGCGGACGTGCGCTCGGTACGCCGGGCGCTGGGGGACCACGCCCTTCTGCTGGCGTCCGCCAAGAACGTGGCTGAGTACCACCGGGTCTCGAGCCTGGTCGATGGCGACGCCTACTATTGGTCCTCGGAGAACCCGGGCACGACCTACACTCGTGACCGGTTGGCGGCCATCAGCCGGACCGTGCACGCACACGATGGGATCTGGATCGCCCCCGCTACCGCCGGATTCGACGGACATCCCCTCGGCCACAGCCGGGTCATCCCGCGAGACGGCGGACGGACCCTCATCCGCAGTTTGGGCGACGCCTTCGCCAGCTCACCACAAGCGGTAGGCGTGATCAGCTGGAACGAGTGGTCGGAAAACACCTACATCGAGCCGGGGCAGCGCTACGGCACCCAGGAGCTCGACGCCCTTCGTGCCCATCTCCAGCCACTTCGGGGTCGGGCCACGGCCGTACCGGCCACAGTGGCCCCAACGGCTCGTGTCAACACCGCCGCCCCAACTCGGTCCGCCGCCATCGCGGCGGACTCCAGTGGCTGGACCGGACTCCGGGCCGGGCTGGTGCTCGTGCTCGGGAGCGGCGTCGGCGCCGGGCTCCTGACCCTGCGGGTCTACACTCGGCGGCCCTCACTGCGGCGACGACATTCGCCGCCGCGTCACATCCGACGCGTCCGCCTCTAGTGCCCGCGACGCAGTGACCGCTGGGGGCCACCGGATCCGCGCACGTGCCCGGGTTGCGCAGCGGTCACGTCAACACCAGCCCTCAGCAACAGCAGTGTCCCCCGGTCGGTGACGGGGCATTGCCCGGAACGACCGCAATTCGGGCAGGAGAACGC
>JBOHDW010000044.1:0-2367 GCA_050700795.1 Nocardioidaceae bacterium
GGGATCGCCTCGACGCGCACCGGGACGTCGTCGCGCCACTCGGGGTCCCCCTCCCGCGCGACCCGCTGGGCCAGGTACGCCGAGTCGAGCAACGGCCTCGCGCCCAGCGGGGTGAACACGCCCACCAGGTCGTCGACGTACGCCGTGGGGCCGGTCGTGGGTCGCATCTGCGCGCCCGCCCAGTAGCCGGTTCCGTCCCGGGCGGGCAGCCAGAGGACCAGGTCGGCGAAGGAGAGGTCGGCGATGATCTGCCAGTCGGCGATCAGCAGGTGCAGCCACTCGAGCTCGTCGGCAGTGAGGTCGGTGTGGCCCCGCACGATCTCGTTCAGCGACGGCACCCGATCAGGCTAGTGGGCGGGTGAGAGGATGAGCATCGTGGAGGCGGGGTTCTGGGACCAGGTGGTGGCGGACCGCCATCGGGTCCCCGGCGATCACTCGCTCACCGACCTCACCGCCGAGCTGACCACCATGCTCGGGGACCCGGATCCGCACAAGCGCGACGCGATCGCCTACCCGACCCTGGCCACCTGGGTGTCCGACGGCGTCTACGACGACCTGCTCGAGGGGCTCGGCGACGGGATGGCCGCGGGGCTCACCGTGGGGCTCGGCGAGCGCGACACCGACACGGTCTTCCGGCGGTCGTTCTCCGCACTGCTGCTCGCCGAGTGCGTTTCCCGGGTCACCGAGGCCCAGCGCCTCGGTGCGGACGCACTGCTGCGCTGGGGCGACCGCGCGGCGAGCTGGCTGGTCCGAGAGCGCGACCTGCGCGGATACGTCCCCGGCAAGGGGTGGGCGCACGCCGTCGCGCACGGGGCGGACCTGGTCGGGGTCCTCGCGTCGTCCCACCTGTTGGGTCGACTCGAGCTGACCGTCCTGCTCGACGTGGTCGGGGACCGTTTGCTGGTGGAGACCGAGCAACGGCTCATCGACGGCGAGCCCGACCGGCTCGCGCTGGCCACGATGCGGCTCCTGCGCCGCGACCTCGTCGCCGTCGACGTCGTCGAGCCATGGCTCGCGAGGGTCACCACGGCCGCGGGAGACGTCACCGGCGCCGGCCAGTCGGCGATGGCCCACAACGCCCAGTCGTACCTGCGCGCGCTCTACCTCCAACTGTCGCTCGCGCCCAACCCCCCGGCGTCTCGCGCGGACCTCCTCCTCGCGCTGATCCCCCAGCTCAAACGAGCCAACCCCCACTACCTCGGCTGACCCCCAACAACAACGATTCGTCTGCGGTCTTTCGTCTGTTTTGAGCGAGACGACCGCAGACGAATCGTTTGAGGGGGCGTTGCTAGCGTTGGGGGCATGACCTCCCTCGACGGGCACGGCGGCCAGCTCGCGGTCGCCGCCGCCCGCGCCCACGGCGTCGACACGCTGTTCACCCTCTCGGGCGCGCACGTCTTCCCGATGTACGACGGCGCGGTGACCGCCGAGCCGCCGCTGCGGATCCTCGACGTCCGCCACGAGCAGACCGCCGTCTTCGCGGCCGAGGCGCTCGGGAAGCTCACCCGGGTCCCGGGGCTGGCCGTCCTTACGGCGGGGCCGGGCGTGACGAACGGGGTCAGCGCGATCACCCAAGCGCAGTTCAGCGGGTCGCCACTGGTGGTCGTCGGGGGGCGGGCGCCCGCGAACCGGTGGGGAATGGGCAGCCTTCAGGAGCTCGACCAACCTCCCCTGCTGCGCTCGGTCACCAAGTCCGCACGCACCGTCCACCAGGTCGCCGACATCGCGACCGCCCTCGACGAGGCGTTCACGCTGGCCGGGACCTCCCACCGGGGGCCGGCCTTCCTCGACGTGCCGATGGACGCCTTCTTCGACAAGGCATCGGTCACCGCGCCGATCGTCGCGCCGGCCGCGGCCGTGGCGCCGGACGAGGAGGCCCTCGCCGTGATCGGTGCGCTGCTCGCCACCGCGGAGCGGCCGGTGCTCGTGCTCGGCACCGACGTGTGGGCCGATGGCGCCGAGCATGCCGCGCTCCGCCTGGTCGAGGAGGCCGGCCTTCCGGTCGTCACCAACGGCATGGGCCGCGGCGTCGTACCCCGGGGTCACCGGCTGCTGGTCACCAAGGCGCGGGGCAGGGCGTTCGGCTCCGCCGACCTGGTGATCGTCGCGGGCACCCCCTTGGACTTCCGTCTGGGGTACGGCGTGTTCGGCGGCCGGGACGTGGGGAGCTCGCTGGCCCGGGTGGTGCACCTGGCCGACTCACCCGGCCAGCTCTCGGGGCATGCCGAGCTGGCCGGCTCGGCTTCGGGCGACCTCGGCCTGATCCTCGACGGGCTGGTCGCCGCATTCCAGCGCAGGCCGCACCAGCCTGACTGGTCGCCCTGGGTCGCCACGCTGCGCGACGAGGTTGCGGCCGCGACCGAGCGG
>JBOHDW010000045.1:0-3033 GCA_050700795.1 Nocardioidaceae bacterium
CCGGCAGACAGTGCATGAACTTCACGTCGGGGTTCCCGGTCCGCTCGAGCAGCGCCGCGTTGACCTGGTAGGGCTCGAGCAGCTTGATCCGCTCGCCCCAGCGCTCCTCGGGCTCCCCCATCGACAGCCAGACGTCGGTGTAGAGGAAGTCGACTCCGGCGGCTCCCTCGGCGACATCGTCGGTCTGCGAGAGCCGGGCCCCGGTCGCCTTGGCGATCCGGTCGGCCTGCTGCACGATGTGGTCGGCGTTCCACAACGACCGCGGTGCGACCATCCGGACGTCCATGCCCATCATCGCGCCGGCGACCAGCAGGGAGTTCCCGACGTTGTTGTGCGCGTCGCCGAGGTAGGCGAAGGAGATCTCCCCGTCGTGCTTGGTGGAGTGCTCACGCATCGTGAGCATGTCGCACAGCGTCTGCGTCGGATGCCACTCGTCGGTCAGCCCGTTCCACACCGGTACGCCGGCGTACGCCGCGAGCGTCTCGACGTTCTCCTGTGCCGAACCGCGGTACTCGATCCCGTCGTACATCCGGCCGAGCACCCGGGCAGTGTCGGCCATGGACTCCTTGTGCCCGATCTGCGAGCCGGTCGGATCGAGATAGGTCACCCGGGCGCCCTGGTCGAAGGCGGCCACCTCGAAGGCGCAGCGGGTGCGGGTGGAGCTCTTCTCGAAGATCAGCGCGATGTTCTTGCCGCTCAGCCGCGGTTGCTCGGAACCGCCGTACTTCGCCGCCTTGAGCTCGGCCGCGAGGTCGAGCAGGAACGTCCACTCCTTCGGAGTGAAGTCGACCTCCTTGACGAAGCTACGGTTTCGAAGGTTGTACGCCATGCCCCGGATCGTAATTCCTCGGACGTCATCACGATCGGTCGCCCCGGCGACCAGATGTGATGACGTCCGGCGAGGTCAGACGACCTGGTGCAGCCAGCGCACGGGAGCGCCGTCGCCGGCGTGCCGGAACGTCTCGAGCTCGTCGTCCCACGGCTTGCCGAGCAGCTTGTCGATCTCCGCGATCAAGGTGGTGTCCCCCAGCGCCGCCTTCACCACCGCCGCCTTGAGCCGGTCCTCGGGGATCATCAGGTCGCCGTGCAGCCCGGTGACGGCGTGGAAGACCCCCAGGTCGGGGGTGAAGGAGTACCGGCCGCCTTCGCTGCCGCTGGTCGGCTCCTCGGTGATCTCGAAGCGCAGATGGTTCCAGCCGCGCAGCGCCGAGGTGACCGTCGCGGCGGTCCCCGGCGAACCGGTCCACGAGTACTCCGCGCGGTAGCTGCCGGCCTGCGCCGGTTGGGGGGTCCATTCGAGGTTCACGGCCACGCCGAGTACGCCGCCGACCGCCCACTCGATGTGCGGGCACAGTGCCGACGGCGCGGAGTGGACGTAGAGCACGCCCCTCGTTGCGATGCGAGTCGATGTACTGGTCACCCTGTCCTCCTGAGGATCCGGCGTCGGATACGCCTTCCCCGGCGGTCGGCGGGATCCCTTCGGTGGAAGCGGGTGGCCCTGTGGAGTTGTGCTGCCATTGTGGCGCAGTTTGTGTCCCACGCGCCACAAACACACCAAAATTACCAGCCGTGACACGTTGCGGGGGGCTCAGGCGACGCGTCCCCGGGCCCGGAGCCGCAGGTTCGGCAGCGGCGGCGCGAGCAGCCGATCGCCGGGGAAACCCTCGACGGTCCCGTAGCGGGGGGGCCGGAAGCTCAGCCCGTCACCGTTCCAGTCCTCGCGCTGCTCGACGAGCTCCTCGTGGCTGCGCGCGATGAGGTTCCACCACATCACGATCTCCTCCTCGAACGGGGCGCCGCCCAACAACAGCGCCACCGTGTCGCCGTCGGCTCCGGCGCGGAGGTCGAGCACGGGCCGCCCGGCCCCGAGGTAGCTCATCCCGCCCGCTTCGATCGTCCCGCCGGCCACGTCGAGCCGACCCTGGACAACGAGCACGCCGTACTCGAAACCGGTGTCGAGGGGCACCCGGGCCACGGCGTCGGGTTCGAGACGGAGCTCCGCCCCGACGAGCGGGGTGAATGTCGGTGCGGAAGACCGCTCGCCCGCGAGCTCTCCGGTAAGGACACGAATGGTGACCCCACCCTCGGCGTACGCCGGGAGGCTCGCGAGATGCTCGAACGCTGGTGGGGTGCTCCGTCGAGCCCCGTCGGGCAGGCACACCCACAGCTGGACGCCGTGCAACGTCGTCGGGGCGTCCGGTGGCGACACCTCGGCATGGCAGATGCCGTCCCCGGCGGTCATCACGTTGAGCTGACCGGGTCGGATCAGCTGGTCCGATCCGAGGCTGTCGGTGTGCCGACCGAGCCCCTCGAACAGCCAGGTGACGGTCTGCAGGCCGGTGTGGGGATGCGGTGGCACCCACATGCCGCCTGTCGACTTGATGTCGTCGGGGCCGTAGTGGTCGAGGAAGCACCACGCACCGATCATCCGACGGGTCTTGTTGGGCAGGATCCGCCGTACATGCGTCGTCCGCCCGAGGAGCACGTCGCGGGCTTCCAGAGGCTCGTGCATCTCGTCGAAGGTGCTCATCGATCCAGTCTGACACCCGGGGGGCGGGCCCTCGGCTACGTCCCCGACGCCGGCCGTCCGGCCTTGACGCAGCAGAGGCCGGGCTCCGGTTCGAGCCTGGCCTCGAGCCCCTCGCAGTGCAGCCCGTCGATCACCCCGGAGACGAACGAGCGGTTCAGGCCGCACACGAGCTCGGTGTGACCGTGCACCAACGCGTCGAAGGGGCAGTTCGCCAAGATCACGTCGGCACCCTCGCTTCGCGGCTCGTAGCCGAGCTCGGTGAGAGCCTCGGTCAACCGCTCCACGTCGTCACCGGACGCCGCGCTGCCCGCGCCCGCCGACCGACCCGCATCGGCGGCGGCCCGGGCGACGGCCTCCCCGAGCGGTGCCGCGCCCCCCTCGGCCGTCTCGATCGCGACGGCGAGGATCGACCCGGCGAGGTCGTAGCGGCGCTCGGGCAACGAGACGGCCACCTCGGCCTTGGTGCGGCGGTACAGCTTCGAGGGGCGCCCGGCCCCCGGACC
>JBOHDW010000046.1:0-3423 GCA_050700795.1 Nocardioidaceae bacterium
GACCTACGACGAGGTGGTCGCGACCGACCCGGGCGCCGTCGAGGGGTGGATCGGCTCGATGGACGTTCGGCCCGGCGGCGGGGAGTCCTTCACGGCGGTCGCGAAGCGGGTGGACGGCGCGCTCGACAAGGTGCTGGCCGACCACGCCGGCTCGACGGTGCTCGTGGTCAGCCACGTCACCCCGATCAAGGTGGTGGTGGCGCGGGCCCTCGGTGCACCGCTGGAGTCCCTTTTCCGGATGGAGCTGGCCCCCGCGTCGGTGACGGTGGTGTCGTTCTACGAGGACGGGACCGGCTCCCTGCGGCTCTTCAACGCGCGCCCCACCCTCGATCGTCCCGCCTAACGGCCAGCGCTAGAGGGTGGGGACGATGACATCGAGCTGGGAGCCGTCCCGTTCGACCATCCAGCCGAGGTCGGTGAGCTGGTTCGCGAGAGCTCCCGGCGTACCGGCCACCCGGTCGTCCTGCAGCATCGCCCGCACCAGCCGGCCCTTCGTCGCCTTGTTGAAGTGCGACACGATCGACCGTCTGCCGTCGATCTCATGCAGCACCCGTACCGTGACCACCCGCCGCGCCTGCTGAGGAGTCGGCCGCCAGAACCCGGCGTACGTCGAGGACCGCAGATCCACCACTAGCCCCGAACCGGCGGCCGCGGTGACCACCGGACCCAACCGCCCCCTCCAGTACGACGCGAGCGGCCCGATTCCCGGCAGGCTGACCCCACCCCCGAGCCGGTACGCCGGGATCGGCTCGGTCGGCGACACCGCCCCGAACAACCCCGACGTGATGCGCAGCCACGAGGAGGCGCGGCGGCGGGCGTTTTTCGACAGGGTCGCCAGGTCGAGCGCCTCGTAGAGCACCCCCGAGTAGACCCGGTCGGCGCGTGCGGTGTGGGCGGAGAGCAGGATCGCGTTGCGGCGTACCTCGTCGGCCTGCGACGGCCCCAACCCGAGCACCTCCGCCGCCTTCGTGGCATCCCCCTGGCACAGGCCGATCAGCGCGGCGATCACCTCCTCACGGGGCTGCGCCAAATCAACCGGCCACGTGTCAGGACGAAGTACGCCGCCCCGTCGCGGCGCGGTCTTCGCCTCCGACGGCGGCAGCAGGATCAACACCGAGCCACCCTATGCTGACCGTTGACCACCAACTCGAGGGGTGAAGGTACGTGCCGAGACGAGTCCTCAGGGTCCTCAGCGCGGACGGCGACACGCTCCAGCGCGGGATCGCGACCATCCAGCAGGAGATCGGCATCACCCCGGCCTTCCCTGCGCCGGTGGAGGCCGCAGCGGAGCGGGCCGCGAAGAGCCCGCGCCTCCCGGACCTCGACCGGACCGACATCCCGTTCGTCACCATCGACCCGGCCGGCTCGATGGACCTCGACCAGGCCCTGCACATCGCTCGCGACGGCGACGGGTACATCGTGCACTACGCGATCGCCGACCTCGCGGCGTTCATCACGCCCGGCGACCCGGTCGACGAGGAGGCCAACCGCCGCGGCGAGACGTTGTACGGCGCCGACGCCACCATCCCCCTTCACCCCACGGTCCTCTCGGAGGGTGCCGCGTCGCTGCTCCCCGACCAGGTCAGGCCGGCGCTGCTGTGGACCACGAAGGTCGACGCGACCGGCGAGGGGACCGACGTCAACGTCGTACGCGCGCGGGTGAAGAGCACCGCGAAGCTCGACTACGAGAGCCTGCAGAAGCAGTACGACGCGGGTCAGGCCGACGACATGATCACCCTGCTGAAGGAGGTCGGTGAGCTTCGCGGGAAGCGCGAGGCCGCTCGTGGTGGGGTGTCACTGCCGTTGCCGGAGCAGCAGATCGACGTGCACGGCGAGGTCTGGACATTGACCTTCCGCAGCCTGCTGCCCGTCGAGGAGTGGAACTCGCAGATCTCGCTTCTCACGGGGTTCGGGGCCGCCTCCCTGATGGTCTACGCGCGCGTGGGGATCCTGCGGACGCTGCCGCCGCCCGACCCGCGTGATGTCCAGCGGCTGCACCGCACCGCCAAGGCGCTCAGGATCGACTGGCCCGCCGAGCAGCTCTACCCCGACTTCATCCGGTCGCTCGACCCCACCAAACCGAACCACGCGGCGATGGTCACCGCGTGCACCCGTCTGCTGCGGGGGTCGGGGTACGTCGGGTTCAACGGTGAGGTCCCGTCGCAGCCGGAGCATGCGGCGCTGGCGTCGGAGTACGCCCACGTCACCGCGCCGTTGCGCCGCCTCGTCGATCGGTACGCCGGGGAGATCTGCGTGGCGCTGTGCACGGGGGACGACGTACCGCAGTGGGTGCTGGACAAGCTGCATGCCGTACCGGAGACGATGAGCGAGTCGGACCGGATGGCGCACCGCTACGAGCACGCCGTACTCGACCTGGTGGAGGCCGGCGTACTCACCAAGCAGGTCGGCAACAGCTTCTCGGGGGTGGTCGTGCAGGTCGACGACCAGAACGCCGAGCACGGGGAGGTGGTGATCCAGGAGCCGGCGATCGAGGCCTCGGTCTCCTCGGACAAGCCGCTGCCGCTCGGGACCGACGTGACCGTGAAGCTGACCCAGGCCGACATCACCCAGCGCCTGGTCCGTTTCACCCTCGTCGACCCGGCTTGAACGCCGCAATCAGCGGTAGGCCAAGAGCGCGTCGAATGCGATCGCCCTCGACCCGGAGACGCTCACCTTGATGGTGCGGTTCGCGACCGAGGTCGCGCCCCACACGTGCACGGTCCTGAAGCCGTTCTTCCGCGCGTGCAGGTCGACGGTCTTGACGTGATGGCCGGAGACCGCGATCGAGGCCTTGCCGAGCGTCGGACCGACCCTGAAGACGATCGAGTACGAGTCGCCGGTGGCCTTCACCGTCGCCGTCGCAGCCTTCTTCCTGCTCTTCACATAGGAGCCGCCGACGGCTCCGCTCGAGGAGTGCCTCGTCCAGCCACGTCTCGAGAGCGACATCGACTTGTCGTCGATCGGGACCGTGATTCGCCTGCTCACCGGTCTCGACTGGGTGCCGTCCCCGTCGGTGATGCTGGCGGTCACCAGGTAGGTCACGCCGGCCTTGCCGGTGAAGCTGAACCCGCCTGCCGGGATCACCGCGCCGTCATAGAACGTCGGGAACCGCGATCCCACCTGGGTCACCGTGACGTCGGCCTGGGTCAGCTTGGGCTGGCCGCTCGCCGGCGTACCCGTCCAGGCGACCTTGACCGTCCGCGTGGACTTCGCGGAGTGGTTGTACGGCAGCGTCGCGGCCACCTTCGCGGTCGGCGCCGCGGTGTCGAAGATCTCGTTGCCGATCGTGCCCCAGTACGGCGCACCCAGGCCGGTCACCGTGTCGTAACCCACGCCCGCCTGATCGAGAGGGTCGCTGCCGTTGCTCCCCGAGGTGACGTCACGGAAGGCGCTCGATGGGGCGTTGTACAGGTTGCTGTGAAT
>JBOHDW010000047.1:0-2581 GCA_050700795.1 Nocardioidaceae bacterium
GCTGGGTGCCGACCCCGCCCCGGCGTTCGCGCGGCTGGCCGAGGTGGCCGGCGCCGTACGCCTGGTCGACCCCGGCGCGACCTGGATCTCGGCCGGGATGAGCCAGGACCTCGAGGAAGCCGTCGAATCGGGCGCGACACACGTTCGGATTGGTCGCGCGGTGCTCGGTGAGCGCCCGACCAACCGGTAATGTCGCATCTGTCGCAACGTCCGATCCGAGGGCGTCGAACGGAAGGCATGAGTCATGAGCAGCGCGATGCGCAAGATGGGTGTCTACCTTGGCCTGCTCGAGGACACCGAACGCTACGACGAGGACTACTACGACGACTACCAGGACGCGTCCGCCCGCCGGGAAGAGCCGCGCCCCGTGGCGGACATCGCCGCACGGCGCCGCCCGCAGTCGGGCCCGGCGGGAGTGGTCGCCGAGCTGTCCCGGATCACCACGCTGCACCCCCGCACCTACAACGAGGCGCGCACGATCGGGGAGAACTTCCGAGACGGCACCCCAGTCATCATGAACCTCTCCGAGATGGACGACGCCGACGCCAAGCGGCTGGTCGACTTCTCGGCGGGCCTGGTGTTCGCCGTGCGCGGCACGATCGAGCGGGTCACCAACAAGGTCTTCCTGCTCTCCCCACCCAACGTGTCGGTCGCCGCCGAGGACAAGCAGCGGATCGCCGAGAACGGCTTCTTCAACCAGAGTTGACCGGTCGCCACCTGCGTGTGCGGCGGTTGGGTAGGTTCGTCCCGTGCAGCTGGTCGGTGGGATCCTCTACTACATCCTCGGGGTCTTCCTGGGGCTGATGCTGGTCCGTTGGGTCTTCGACCTGGTGCAGATGTTCGCTCGTTCGTGGACCCCACGAGGTCCCGTGCTGGTGCTGCTCGAGATCGTGTACTCCGTGACCGACCCCCCGATCATGTTCGTCCGGAGGTTCGTCCCGCCACTTCGCCTCGGCTCGGTCGCGCTGGACACCAGTTGGCTGATCGTGCTCATCGTGGTCTACCTGCTCCGGATCGCGGTGGTCCAGCTCTTCCTGGTTTGAGGTAACGCTTCGGGCTGGGCGCGGCGACGCTATCCTCCCCGTAACAGAAACTTGGCCCGCCCCATCCGTCACACACGATTCGGGGTACGGTGGCGTCGAGGGTTCCCGACTACGAGCAAAAGGGTGAGGTCATGCCGCTGACGCCTGAGGACGTGAGCAACAAGCGCTTTACTCCGGTCCGGCTCCGTGAGGGCTATGACATGGGTGAGGTCGACCAGTTCCTCGACGAGGTCGAGGCCGAGCTGGCCCGCCTCACGCGTGAGAACGAAGACCTGCGCAGCAAGCTTTCGGCCGCCCAACAGAGCGGCTCCATGGCGCCCTCCGCGCCAGTGGTTGAGAAGGCACCCGAGCCGGAGCCGGAGCCCGAGCCGGCGCCCGAGCCGGAGAAGGCTCCGGAGCCCGCACCGGCATTTGTCTCCACGCCCGCCGCCGAGCCCGCGAGGGCGGTGTCTGTCGGTGACGCCTCGAGCGCCGCGGCACGACTGCTCGAGATCGCCACCCGCAACGCCGACGAGTTGGTCGCCGAGGCGAAGGACAACGCCGACAAGGTCCTCAGTGAGGCGCGCACGAAGTCCGAGCGGTTGGAGGCCGAGAGCAAGGTCAAGGCCGACCGGCTCGAGTCGGACGCACGCAGCCGTTCGCAGATGCTCGACTCCGAGACCGCCACCCGCCGCCAGCAGCTGTTCGGTGACCTCGAGCGCGAGAAGGACAAGCTCAACGGCGAGGTCGAGAACCTGCGCGCGTTCGAGCGCGAGTACCGCAGCCGGCTCAAGAACTACTTCGGCCAGCAGCTGGCCGCCCTCGACGGCAGTGGCGAGGCGGGCGTGCTCACCAGCGGTGACCACGTACCCAAGCGACTCAAGTCACTCCTCGGCGACGAGGAGGAGGAGAGCGCCCACCAGGGCTGACTCCTCAGCGAGCGGGCCGGCAACCTCAGGGATCTTGCCGGCCCGTTCCCGTTGCCGTTCCCGATGCGGTGCGCGTCACCGTGAACCGCAACCCCAGCTCGGGGTCATGGACCACGGGCCCGGCCGGCTCCGCCTCCCGCACCAGCTCCGCGAGCACCTCCCGAGCGATCACGTCGAGGTTCTCGCGCATCGCCTCCGCGGTCGCGACGTCTGCCGCCCAGACCAGCTCGATCCGGTCGCTGACGTCGAAACCACTCGTCTTGCGCGCCTCCTGCACCAGCCGAACCACCTCACGGGCGACGCCGGCCCGGAGCAGCTCCGGCGTCAGGGACAGGTCGAGGGCGACGGTCTCTCCGTGCTCGTTGACCACCGACCACCCCTCGCGCGGGCGCTCGGCCACGATCACCTCGTCCGGGAGCAGCTCGACCGGCTCTCCATCGACCGGTACGACGGCCCGACCGTCCGAACGCAGCGCGTTGGCGAGCGCGGCCTGGTCGGCGGCCGCTATCGCCGCGGCGACGGTCGGGGTCCGTTGCCCGAACCGCTTGCCCAACGCCCGGAAGTTTCCCTTGGCGGTGTGGTCCACCAGCTCCGCGCCCACCCCGGCGAGCGACTCGAGGACACCCACGT
>JBOHDW010000048.1:0-10351 GCA_050700795.1 Nocardioidaceae bacterium
CTTCACCACCGGCACCGACGCGGCGTACGTCAGCACGACGGCCATCTGCAGCAGCACGCGCAACTTGTTGCGGACGTTGTCGGCGGTGGCGCCATCGAAGGTCTCGGCGCAGTCGCCGCCCTGGAGCAGGAACGCCTCGCCGCGGGCCACGGCGGCCAGCTTCTCCTTCAGGTCGTCGCACTCCCCGGCGAAGACCAGCGGCGGCACCCGGCGCAGCCTCGCGACCGCCGCGTCGAGGGCGGCCGCGTCGGGCCACGCCGGCTGCTGGGCGGCTCCGAGCTCGCGCAGCGCGTCGAGGTCCGGGATGAGGGCGTCGGTCACAGCCACCAGGGTACGGCTCCGCCGCGTGCGCCCACCGTCCCGTCCGGCAGGCGCGCCCGGGTCAGGGCCGCCGGTGCACCAGCAACGGGAGTACGACGGACGCGCCGGCCCGTCGCAACAACGAGGCGGCGACAGTCACCGGCCAGGTCGAGGAGGTCGCGTCGACGACGAGCAGCACCGCCCTTCCAGTGACGTCGGCACCGTCGGGCACCGCCGGGAGTTCGTCGCGCCAGAACGCGGCCTCGTCGGCGGAGCCGAGGTCGCGTGGTTGCGAGGGCACCCGGCCGGGGCGAAGCGATGCCCGCTCGAGCCCGCCGACGCTCGCGAGGTGGTCGGCCACCGACCCGACCATGGACGGGTACCCCGCCGCGGCCAGGTCGACGACCACCTCCGGGCGCGCCGGCCAGCTCCCCCGCCACCCGGCGAGCACCCGGACGCAGCCGTCCAGCACCGCAGGTGGCGCGGGAGCGTCTGCGGCGAACAGGCCGGCGATCACCTCTCGCCACTCCGGCGCATCGGCGAAGACCAGGGTCCGGCCGACCTCCGCGGCCTCGTCTGCGGGGATCCGTCCCCGCGACCCGAAAGCCCCGCCCGGCCACATCTTGCGCGGCTCGAGCAGGTGCACCTGGCCGCGCAGCAACCCGGTCACGGTCGCGACGGTCTCGTCGGTCGGCCTGTCCCGCAACGGCTCGGGCAGCCCGCCCCTGCACACCGAACACCGGCCGCACGGCTCCGCGGTCGGGTCGTCCAGGGACTCCTGGAGCAGCTGCATCAGGCACCGTTCGCCGCGCGTGTAGGACCGCATGATGGCGGCCTCGCGGCGGCGTACGTCGATAACGCTGTCGTAGTGCGCCGCGTCGTACGTCCAGGGCCTGCCGGTCGCCAGCCAGCCACCCTCGACGCGCTCGACCACGTCCTCGACGGCCAGCTGCTTCACGATCAGCTCGACGCGGCCACGACGAAGGCCGGTCTGCGCCTCGATCGCCGCGACGCCGGTCACCTCACCGGTGGCGAGGACGTCGAGCACCTGGTCCACCTGCCGAGGCACCGGGATCGTCGCGGTGGCGAAGTACTCCCAGACGCCGGCGTCGGCATCGGACGGGAGGAGTACGGCGTGCGCGTGGTCGAGCGCCCGCCCGGCCCGCCCGACCTGCTGGTAGTAGGAGACCGGCGACGGCGGCGAGCCGACGTGTACGACGAACCCGAGGTCCGGCTTGTCGTAGCCCATCCCGAGGGCAGAGGTGGCGACCAGCGCCTTGAGCTCGTTGGCGAGCAGGGCGTCCTCGAGCTTCTCGCGCCGCTCCCCCTCGAGCTGACCGGTGTACGCCGCGACCGGGACCGCGTCGCCGTGGACCGCGCGCACCACCTCGGCCAGCCGCTCGGCGTCGGCGACGGTCAGCGTGTAGACGATCCCGGAGCCCGGCAGCCAAGGCAGCTGGTCGACCACCCAGGCGTAGCGCTCCAGCGGCGAGAGCCGGTCCACCACCGACAGCTCCAGGCTGGTTCGGGCGAGCGGACCGCGCAGCACCAGCGTCGCGTCGCCGAGCTGACCGGCCACGTCGGTGGTGACCCGGGCGTTCGCGGTGGCGGTGGTGGCCAGCACCGGGGTGTCCGGGTTGAGCCGTCGGAGCACGTCGGCGACCCGGCGGTAGTCGGGACGGAAGTCGTGACCCCAGTCCGACACCGCGTGCGCCTCGTCGATCACCAGCAGCCCGAGCCCGCCCGCGAGGTCGTCGAGCACCCGCCGCCCGAAGCCGGGGTTGGCCAGCCGCTCCGGCGAGACGAGCAGTACGTCGACACTGCCGTCGCGCAGCCCCCGCTCGATCGTGGACCACTCCTCGATGTTGGACGAGTTCAGCGTCGCGGCCCGCAGCCCCGCCCGGGCCGCGGCGGCGACCTGGTCGCGCATCAGGGACAGCAGCGGCGACACCACGAGCGTCGGGCCGGCCGACTCGGAGCGGCGGATCGCGGTGGCCGCCCAGTAGACCGCCGACTTCCCCCAGCCGGTGGCTTGTACGACGAGCACCCGCGCGGCCGGCTCGCACAGCGCGGCGACGGCGGTGGCCTGGTCGGGACGGAGGCGGGCGTCGGGGCCGGCGATCGCCGCGATCACCCGGTCTGCCACGTCGCCGCGGGCAGCGGTGAGCGTGGGGGACTGGGTGGCGGGCCGGGTCATCGGGTCACCGTAGCCGGGCCGCCCGACAACCGTCACAACCGCGCAATTGCTGGCGTGTGACGTCGGTTTCCCCGATTTCGATGTCACAAGCCCGCAAGTGCGCGGTTGTGACGGCGTACGGCGTCACCTCGGGGCTCCCTCCCCCGGAAAGTGCGGCCGCCACGCGTCCGACACGGGTACGCCGCGCCACCCACGGGCCAGCAGGCCGCGACGGACCCGGTCGATGGTTCGCGCCGGCTGCCGGTAGATGCCCTTGGCGGTGACCACGAGCGTTCGCCATCCGTCCTCGTCGAACTCCTCCCGGCGCTCGAGGTCGCTGTCCCACTGCGCCTTCCGCTCGACGTGGTGGCGGCCGTCGTACTCGATGATCAGGCGCAGCCACGGGTAACTCAGGTCCAGCCGGCGCACCACCCGACCGAGCTCGTCTCGGATCTTGTGGTTGACCACCGGCTCGGGAAGGCCTGCCAGGACGATCAACATCCTCAGCCGGGTCTCCATCGGGGAGTCGACCTCCTCACGGACGTACTCGGCCGCGCGACGGGCCGCGACGGCGTGACGGTCGGTGCTCGCTCCGCACTCCTCGACGAGCCGTGGGGCCGAGATGCCGAGGAGCTTGACCATTGCATCCCCGACCACGACCAGATCGACGAGCGAGAGCATCGAGGCGAGCTCGACAAACGTCTGGAACGGGTGCGAGACGCGTACGCCTCGAACCGTGACCACCCGCGGCGTCCCGCCAACGACGTGGTTGCGGATCTCGGGACGGAGCCGTCGACCCGAGGCGCTGAGGACCGAGACGTGCTCGAACGGGTCGGTCGGTACCGGCAGGCCATGGACCTTTGCCGCGCTGCTGTGACTGGCGAACGCGGTCGGCGGATGCAGGGCGAGGGCTGCCTGGGTGCGGATCAGCGGGGAGCTCGCTACGTCGCGGTCGACGTACACGCCTCGGAAGATGCGCCGGAAGAGCGACGTTCGCAGGATCTTCGGGTCGACTCCGGCTCGGACGGCATCGGCGCGGGTGAAGGGACGGCGGGTGTCCAACGCATTGCCGAGGCGAGTACTCGCAGCCATCCCCGCAGCGTCCCGCTGACGGGGTCATGACGCGAACGCTCATCCACAGGGCTCGCCGCAACCCGGACCCGACCCACCGCCCGCGCGAACCGTCACAATCGCGCAATTGCTGGCGTGTGACATCGGATTCCCGGTTTTCGACGTCACAAGCCCGCAAGTGCGCGGTTTGGACATGAGCCCTGTCAGCCGAAGAAGACCTCGGCCTCGGCGTACTGCTCGGGGCGGACCAGCTTGAGCTCCCCGGTGCCCTCGGCCAGGGGGACCCGCACGATCTCGGTACCGCGCAGGGCGACCATCGTGCCGAACGCGCCCTCGGCCACAGCGGTGATCGCGTGCAGCCCGAAGCGGGTGCCCAACCACCGGTCGAACGCCGTCGGCGTCCCGCCGCGCTGCACGTGCCCGAGCACGACCGCGCGGGCCTCCCGACCGGTGCGTTGCTCGATCTCGTGGGCCAGCCGATCGCCGATGCCGCCGAGCCGGACGTGGCCGAACGAGTCGACTTCCCCAGTGACCAGCGCCATGTCCCCGCCCTCGACAGGCACGGCGCCCTCGGCCACCACGACGATCGGGGCGTACGGCGTCTTGAACCGGCGCTCGACGTACTCGCAGATCTTCTTGATGTCGAACGGCTGCTCCGGGACGAGTACGACGCTCGCGCCGCCGGCCATGCCGGAGTGCAAGGCGATCCAGCCGGCGTGCCGGCCCATCACCTCGACGACGATGACCCGGTGATGCGAGTCGGCGGTGGTGTGCAGCCGGTCGATCGCTTCGGTGGCGATGTTGACCGCGGTGTCGAAGCCGAAGGTGAAATCGGTCCCGGAAAGGTCGTTGTCGATGGTCTTCGGGACGCCGACGACGCTGACGCCGAGCTCGGCCAGCTTGGTCGCAACGCCGAGGGTGTCTTCACCACCGATGGCGACCAGCGCGTCCACGCCGTCGGCGGAGAGGTTCTCCTTGATGCGCTCGACGCCGCCGTCGACCTTGAAGGGGTTGGTCCTCGACGTCTTCAAGATGGTGCCGCCGAGGGGCAGGATCCCGCGTACCTCGGCGACGCCGAGCTCGGTGGTCAGGTTCTCCAGCGGTCCGCGCCACCCGTCGAGGAAGCCGACGAACTCGAAGCCGTACTCCTCGACACCCTTGTGCACAACGGCACGGATCACCGCGTTCAGCCCGGGGCAGTCTCCGCCACCGGTAAGCACGCCCACCCGCATCGCGGCTCTCCTGTCGTCGTACGTCTCGGCTCCAGCCACGACCCTAGCGAGCCGGCCCGCCCGTCGCTGTGCGCGGGCTCGGCGGGGGGCGGTTCACCATGGCACCATGGTGAACCGGAACTGACCACGAGGAACTCCCCGTGGTCAGTTCCGGTTCGTCGTGGTCAGTACCCCGAAAACGACCGCTCAACCCGGTACGACGCGGTCAGACCGCCGAGCCGGCCGGGCTGGCCGTGCCGGCGTTGGACGCGGCACGCTTGCCCGCCTTCGACGATCCGCTCGAGCCGGCCTCGGAGCCCGTCGAACCGTTCGACCCGGATGACCCATTCGACCCGTTCGAGGGGGAGGACGACGACCCCGACGACGACCCTCCCTCGGAGGAATCGGACGAGGAGTCCGAGGAGGACGAGGAGTCCGAGGAAGAGGAGGAGCCCGCGGAGGAGGAGGCCGAGGAGGCCGAGGAAGACATGGCCGAGGCCCGGCTGTCGGTCTTGTAGAACCCGGAGCCCTTGAAGACCACGCCGACCGCGTTGAAGACCTTGCGCAACGCACCCTTGCACTCGGGGCAGACCGTCAGCGACTCCTCGCTGAACGTCTGGAACTGCTCGAACCCGTGCCCGCACTCGGTGCAGACGTACTGGTAGGTGGGCACCCGATCCTCCCTGTCTCATGGGCCGCCCCCACGAAGCGCTTGGCACTCAGGGGGCGGGAGTGCCAATTATCGCAACAGTTCGGGCATCCGTAAACTTCCCGGGTGTCCACCAGCGCCGCCGAACCCGCGCAGCCCGGCGCGCGGGGTTTCCGGCACTGGCCCCGCGCCGGCCGGTGGGCGACCTACATCGCGGCCGGGCTGGCGCTGTTGCTGGTCGTGGTGCTGGCCTTCGCCGTGTACGTCGTGCGCCGGTCTTTCCCGCAGACCAGCGGGACGATGACCGTGCCCGGCCTCGGCCAGAAGGTGACCGTGATCCGCGACGGTCACGGCATCCCGCAGATCTACGCGGGCAACGCCCACGACCTCTTCTTCGCGCAGGGGTTCGTCCAGGCCCAGGACCGGTTCTTCGAGATGGACGTGCGCCGTCACATCACCGCGGGCCGCCTGTCGGAGATGTTCGGACGCTCGACTCTCAAGACCGACATGTACATCCGGACGATGGGTTGGCGCCGCGTCGCCGAACGCGAGCTCACCCTCCTCAAGCCGAGCACGTTGTCCTACCTCAACGCGTTCAGTGCCGGCGTCAACGCCTACCTGCACACCCGTACACCGACACAGCTGTCACTCGAGTACGCCGTACTCGGACTCAAGAACCCCAACTACACGGTGGCGGACTGGACCCCGGCGGACTCGGTGTCGTGGCTGATCGCGATGGCCTGGGACCTGCGCAGCAACATGGACGACGAGATCGCCCGCGCGACGATGTCCCTGCGGCTGTCGCCCGCGCAGATCGCCCAGCTCTACCCCGGCTACCCGTACCAGCAGCACGAGCCGATCGTCACCGAGGGTGGACTCTCGCACGGCCGGTGGCAGCAGAACGTCAACCCGTCGCGCCGGGCCTCCCGCCCCGCGTTCGCCCCCCAGGCGGTGCGGACCCTCGACCGGCTCCAGCGCAACCTCGACGAGATGCCTCAGCTGATCGGCCACGGGAACGGCATCGGCAGCAACGCCTGGGCCGTGGCCGGCTCCGACTCGACGACCGGGGCTCCGCTGCTGGCCAACGACCCGCACCTGGCGATCTCGGTGCCCGGCATCTGGTACCAGATGGGGCTGCACTGCACCCACCTCTCGAGCGCCTGCCCGTTCGACGTCAGCGGCTTCACGTTCTCGGGGCTGCCCGGGGTGGTGATCGGCCACAACCAGCAGATCGCCTGGGGTTTCACCAACCTCGGCCCCGACGTGCTCGACCTCTACCTGGAGAAGGTCGAGGGCAACGACTACCTGTACGACGGTCGGATGCACCCCCTCCGCAGCCACGTCGAGACGATCCATGTGCTCGGCTCCAAGCCGGTCAGGTTCGACGTGCGCTCTACCGATCACGGGCCGTTGCTGTCCGACGTGTCCGCGCAACTGAGCACCGTCGGTGCCGATGCACCGGGCGGCCCAGACGCGCCCCCGCGCGACAACGGGTACGCCGTGGCGATCGAGTGGACGGCACTGATCCCGAACAACACCACCGACGCGATCTTCGAGCTCGACCGGGCCACCAACTGGCGGCAGTTCCGGTCCGCCGCGCGGGACTTCGCGGCCCCCTCGCAGAACATGGTGTACGCCGACCGGGCCGGCCACATCGGCTACCAGGCGCCCGGTCTCATCCCGATTCGGCGACCCGGCGACTCGGGCGACTACCCGGCGCGTGGCTGGTTGCCGGCCGACGACTGGAGCGGGAGGTTCGTGCCGTTCGACGCCCTCCCGACCGAGATCGACCCGGCCGACGGGTACATCGTCACCGCGAACCAGGCGGTGACCGAACCGTCGTACCCGTACTTCCTCGGGGACTCGTGGGACTACGGCTACCGATCGCAGCGGATCGTCGACCTGTTGGGCCGACAGCCGAAGGTCAGCCCCGCGGAGATGGCCAGGATCCAGCTCGACACCTACAACGGGTTCGCCCCCACCCTGGTGCCCTACCTGTTGCGGATCGGCCTCCCGAGGGGCTACTGGTCGGCCGGGCAGCGGCTGCTCCAGCACTGGGACTTCCGGGAGCCCGCGGACTCCGCGCCCGCGGCGTACTTCAACGCCGTGTGGAAGTACCTGCTCTCCCTGACCTTCGACGACCAGCTCCCGAAGTCGACCTGGCCCGACGGGGACGGCCGGTGGTTCGAGGTGGTGACCGGGCTGCTGAAGCAGCCGAACAGCCCCTGGTGGGACAACGTGTCGACGCACCACGTGGTCGAGACCCGCGACACGATCCTGAAACAGGCGATGGAGCTGGCTCGTGACGAGCTGGTCCGGATGCAGAGCCGTCGACCGAGCGGCTGGAGCTGGGGCCACCAGCACCAGATGCGCCTCGAGAACCAGACGGTCGGCCAGTCCTCCATCGGCCTGGTCCGGTGGCTGTTCAACCGCGGCGGCTACCCGGTCGGGGGAGGTGGCGACCTCGTCGACGCGACGCACTGGAACGCCGCCAAGAGCACCTACGACGTCACCTCGGCCCCCTCGATGCGGATGGTCGTGTCGTTGGCCGATCTGGATGCCAGCCGCTGGATCAATCTGACGGGCGCCTCCGGCCACGCCTTCGACAAGCACTACGTCGACCAGACCAAGCTCTGGGTGGCCGGCCGGACCCTGCCGTGGCCGTTCTCGAGGGCCGCGGTCTCCGCCGCGGCCGCCGACACGCTCACCCTGCTGCCGGGCGGAACCTCCTGAGACCGTCGGGCGTGAGGGCCGCGGTCACCTCGCGGTCGTGCGGTCCGTACGGCACCGAGCCCAGCACCTCGGTGGCGTAGAGCAGGGTCACCACGAACGTGCCGACCGGCACCCGTGCGAGGGCACGGTCGTAGGAGCCGCCACCGCGGCCGAGCCGCCGGCCCAGGCCGTCGACGGCGAGGCCCGGAGTCACCACCACGTCGGCGGTGGCGATCGCGTCGGGACCGAGTCGCTCGCCCGTCGGTTCGAGCAACCCCCGGGTCGCCGCGACGAGCGCATCGGGTCCGTCGTACGGCGCCCAGTCGAGGTCGTTGTCGGGCAGCAGCACCGGAAGGATGACCCGCTTGCCCGCAAGCTGCAGCCGGTCGAGCAACGGGCCGGTGCCCGGTTCGGCCCCCACCGAGACGTACGCCGCGACGGTCGACGCGCGGCGTACCTCCGGGATCTCGATGATCAGCTCCGCGAACGCGAGCGCGGCCTGGGACACCCGGACCATCCCCCGCCGGCGACGTCCGGTGTTGAGCTGGTCGCGCAGCGCCAGCTTCTGGGCGTCGAGTGGTTCCACCCGGCTGACGCTATCGGCGTCGGCACCGGCGGCAAAGGGCCGGTTAGCATCGCGGTCATGAGTGCCGCCGGACTGGAGCAGGCCCGCGACAAGATGTCGCGGGCGGGGATCGACCCGGTCGCCATCGACGTGTTCACCCACTACTACCGGCTCGTCGAGGCGGGCGAGACCGGGATGATCCCCGAGTCGACGATCGAACCGCTCGACATGGCCGCCCTCGAGCAGGTCACCGTCGACGAGGAGGTCGCGGCCGACGCGATCAGGCACACCGCGGTGATCAAGCTGAACGGCGGGTTGGGCACCTCGATGGGGCTGGACGGGCCCAAGTCCCTGCTTCCGGTCCGGGGCGAGCTGACCTTCCTCGACGTGATCGCCCGGCAGGTGCTCGCGCTGCGGAAGCGGTACGACGCGCGGCTGCCGTTGATCTTCATGGACAGCTTCCGCACGTCCGAGACGACGTTGGCAGCGTTGACGGGCTACGACCTCGCCGTGGACGGGTTGCCGGTCGACTTCCTCCAGAACCGTGAGCCCAAGCTCCTCACCGCCGACCTGACCCCCGTGTCGTGGCCGGACGACCCGTCCCTCGAGTGGTGCCCGCCGGGCCACGGCGACCTGTACACCGCGCTGCGCGGTACCGGCCTCCTCGATGCGCTGATCGCGGCCGGCTACCGACACGTCTTCGTGTCCAACGCCGACAACCTCGGGGCCGTCCCGGACAGCCGGGTCGCCGGCTGGTTCGTCGAGTCGGGTGCGCCGTTCGCGATCGAGGCGGTGCGTCGTACCGCCTCGGACCGGAAGGGCGGCCACTTCGCGATCCGCAAGAGCGACCAGAGGATCGTGCTGCGCGAGACCGCGCAGACACCGGAAGAGGACAAGGCCGCATTGGGGGACCTGAACCGGCACCGGTTCTGCTCCACCAACAACCTCTGGTTCGACCTGGCCGCAATGAGCGCCGAGCTCGACCAGCGCGACGGGATCCTCGGGCTTGCGCTGATCCGGAACGAGAAGACCGTCGACCCGGCCGATCCGACCAGTCCGAAGGTGCTCCAGATCGAGACTGCCATGGGCGCGGCCATCGAGGTGTTCGAGGGCGCTCGCACCATCGAGGTGGGGCGAGATCGCTTCGTCCCGGTGAAGACGACCAACGACCTGCTGGTGGTGCGCTCCGACTGCTACCGGCTCGACGACGAGGCCGTCTTGCACCAGGTGTCGAGCACGCTTCCCTACGTCGACCTGGACCCGGAGCACTACAAGCTGCTCGCCGACTTCGACGCCCGCTTTCCCGATGGTCCGCCTTCGCTGCGCGAGGCCACCACCCTGGTGGTCAAGGGGGACTGGACGTTCGGCCCGGGTGTTCGCGTGGTCGGGGACGCCTCGCTCGACGACCCACGGTCCCCCACCCGGATCGCCGCCGGCTCCCTGCTCGGCTAGGTCGACCCGGCTCTTGTGCCGCCGAGCTCTGCCGTCCTGGGTTCACTGCGGACAGGGACGGGCGCGGGTACGGCGCCGGGCCGGTACGGCGCCGCCGCTGCGGTCCGCGGGCCCTGGCCGGCTCGCTGCCGACCTGCGCAATCGTGGCTGTGCTTGGTTGCGCGGGCAGATCGGGTGCTTTGGGCTGCGTAACCGGGGCTGTGCTTGGTTGCGCA
>JBOHDW010000049.1:0-5526 GCA_050700795.1 Nocardioidaceae bacterium
GCCCTCGGCGATCCGGACGGCCTGCAGGTGCGCAGGGGACGAGCGGTGGGCATCATCGCCGACCCCCAAACCACCCTGAACCTGATCGATCCCGCTCATGACCGGGCTGGCACCTCCGCCGGCACCCCTCCCCACGTCGGCGGCACCGCGACGCTCTACCTGCACCTGGACGGCGCAGACGTCGGCGCCGACAGCGGCGTCGGGCACGTGGAGAGGCTCGGCGCCGCGACCCTCGATCTGCTGCGCGGCTGGCTCACCGGATGCGCGACCATCAACGTCCGCCCGCTCCTCGACCTGGCTCGGACCGACGCCGTCGACGGAGCCACCCCACCGGCCTGGATGCGTGAGCTGGTCGTTCTGCGCGACGGGCACTGTGTCTTCCCCGGGTGCGGCCGGCCGGCCCGATCCTGCGACCTGGACCACATCGACCCCTACGACGACACCGGACCGCCCGGCCAGACCCGGCCGGACAACCTTGCCTGCCTGTGCCGGAGGCATCACCGAGCCAAGACCCACACCTCCTGGCGCTATCGACGCGAAGCGGACGGCCGCTACCACTGGACCGCGCCGTCCGGACGGCACTACACCGTCTCGTCCCAACCGATCGCTCCGCCCCGGGCCACCGCCTGAGCGAGGCGTCACCGGCGCGGATGGCCGCTGCGGTTCGGTGGCAACTGGCGTACCCCTCTCCCAGGACGGTGCCTGAGGCCTTGCTAATCCTCAACCCGGCGCTCCAACGAATCTCTAGCCACCGTCTGGCTCTCTCCAGGATCGGGACCCACCGTAAGCGAACCATCTCATTGCGCAGCCGAAGGTGTAGATCGACAGGGCGATGACAACTGCCCCGCTGCTTGGAAACGCACCCCAGAGGGCTCCAACGTATGCAGCCACAGTTCCCGCCGTAGCAGGTCCGGAACCAAGCGGGCGTCGGAAACCGGCCGCCCCCACGACGAGGACAAGGCCCACGATGCTGGCCGCCACGCCCAATGGTCGACCTTGAACGGCAGCGTAGACGCCGCACACCAGCACGACAGGCACCAAGACCGCCAGCCCGCGTCGTACCGTGGCCGAAGGCTGCTTGAGCCGACGGACGTCCCAGGCTTCGTTCAGGACGGTCTCATGACGAGACATTCGGAGTGTCCTCTCGGGAAATTGCCCTTCAAACACGCAGGGTCAGGGTCTCATGGGATTCGCCCGACCAATGGGAGAGTGCGTGACGGAGGTGCATGCCGCGATCCGCGTCTCCGTGCCAGACTCGAGGGATGACATCGACCTTCGATGAAGTGGATCGCGAAGAGCTCCTCGCCGCACTCCAGGACCAACGCGCCTCGGTGCGCGCCATCGTGGACGGCCTCTCCGAGGAGGCCTGGCACACCTCGGTCGTGCCGTCGGGCTGGACCCCGGCCGGGCTGGTCGCGCACCTCGGAGGCGCCGAGCGGCACTGGACCTCGGTGGTCCTCGACCACGACCCGGGCCACCCCTTCGACGCGGAGTTCGGCGAGGACGACGACGAGCCCTACGACCCCAACGCCCCTTTCGTCATCGACTGGCCCTCGACGAAGGTCCTTGCCTACTACGGGGACCAGACCCAGCAGACCGACGAGATGCTGTCGACCACGGCGCTCGGCTCGGCGCCGCGAGGCCATCACGGCGGTCCCGACGCGAAGCAACGCAGCACCGTGCGCGACATCGTTCTTCACCTCATCGAGGAGACCGCGACCCACTCAGGGCACCTCGAGATCGCGCGTGAGCTGCTCGACGGACGGACCGGACTCGGCGGGCGCTAGACGCACCCGGTTCGTCCGCGTCCTGCGTGCCAGACTCACGAACGTGGAGCTGGAGACGTTCGATGCCCTGGCCACCGCACTCGCCGGTGTCACCCGCACGCGCGGTGCCGGACTGGCTCGTTGGAGCTGCCGCGGCCGGTTGGTCGCACGGGAGCTGGACGCGAGTCACGTGGTGGTGCGCGTCCCGTTCGACGTGCGCGACCTCCTGCTGCGTCAGTATCCGGAGGTGTTCTCGGTGCCCCGCAGGTTCGCCAAGCACATGATGGTCGTCGCGGACCTCACTGCCGGTGACGACGGCGCCGTCGAGGAGGCGGTGACGGCGGCGTGGCGCCTTCAGTCCGAGGGTGCGGACGGTGCGTAGGGGGCTTCTTTCACACCCCGGCGACGCGGATACCGGACCGCACCTTGTAGCGCTTGTTGACGTTGATCAGTACGGCGGTGAGCGGCTCGAGCTGCCGGGCCATCCGCAACGGACCGGCGTCGACGCCGTCGCGACCGGTGACCGTGCGCGCGAGCTCGATGACCGTCTGCTTGGCGGCCGGGTCGTCGCCGCAGACCAGCACGTCCTCGTGGTCGAGGTACTCCGACGGACCCCACAGGGTCACCGCCGAGACGTGGTGGAACGCACCCACCACCGCCGCTCCGGGGGCCAGCGCGGCAAGCGCCTCGGCGGCGCTGCCGGCCGGCACCGCAAGGCCGAACGGCCCTAGCTTGTCGAAGCCCAGCGGGTTCACGCACGAGATCACGGTCCGCCCCGCGAAGACGTCGGCGAGCTCGGTGACCAGGGCATCGTGCCCGTCGTACGGCACCGCCACGACGACCAGCGGCGCCGACTCGGCGGCGTCACGGTTCGTCGCGCCCGCGACCGTTGCCGTCGGCACCCGCGCCGCGATCTCGGCGGCGGCGGCAGCGGCCCGCTCGGCGGAGCGGGAGCCGATGACGACCGAGCGACCGTGGCGGGCGAACCGGTAGGCCAGCCCCTTCCCCTGTGGGCCGGTCCCGCCGATGACGGCGACGTCGTGGCTGGTCATCCGGCCTCCTGCGATCCTGACAGTGTCACTGTCACGGTACTGTGTCGGGAGCCGCCCACCCTCCCGAGGAGCCCGATGAAGCTCTCCACCCAGCTGACGTACGCCGGCAACCCGCGCGAGGCGGCCGACCGGGTCGCCGCGCTCGAGGCGGCCGGGCTGGACACCGTCTGGGTGGCCGAAGCCTACGGCTTCGACTCGCCGACCCTGATGGGCTATCTCGCCGCCCGGACCGGGACCGTAGAGATCGGGTCGGCGATCCTCAACGTCTACTCACGCACCCCCGGGGCGATCGCCCAGACCGCGGCCGGGCTCGACAACGTCTCCCAGGGCCGCGCCATCCTCGGCCTCGGCGCCTCGGGGCCACAGGTCATCGAGGGGTGGCACGGCCTGCCGTACCTGCAGCCGCTCACCCGCACCCGCGAAGTCGTGGAGATCGTCCGGGCCGCCCTGCGCCGCGAGACGTTGAGCCACGACGGCAAGGTGTTCACCCTGCCCCTCCCCTCCGACCAGGGGCTCGGGCTCGGCAAGCCGCTGAAGCTGCTGAACCGGCCCGAGCGTCCGGTCGTGCCGATCTACATCGCCGCCCTGGGCCAGAAGAACGTTGCCGCCACCGCGGAGTACGCCGACGGCTGGCTGCCGTTCCTGTTCGCCCCGGAGAGGGCCGCCGAGGTCTGGGGCGACGCGCTCTCGACCGGTCTGGCCAAGCGCCCCGCCGAGCTCGGCCCCCTGGAGATCTCCGCGGGCGGCATGGTCGCGGTCGGCGACGACGTCAAGGGGCTCCTCGACCTCGCCCGGCCCACGATCGCCCTCTACGTCGGCGGGATGGGTGCCCGCGGCAAGAACTTCTACAACGACCTCGCCGTCGCGTACGGCTTCGGGGACGCCGCGAGGAAGATCCAGGAGCTCTACCTCGGAGGCAACAAGCGCGACGCAGAGGCCGAGGTCCCCCTCGAGCTCCTCGAGATGACCAGCCTCGTCGGCCCCGCGTCGTACGTCCGGGAGCGGATCGCCGCCTTCCGTGAGGCCGGGGTGACCAACCTGCAGGTGCTGCCCGCTTCCGACGACCCCGTCGAGCTGGTGCGCCAGCTCAAGGAGTGGGTCGGATGAGCTCGCCGCGACGAAGGCTCTTCGAGCCGGATCACGAGGCGTTCCGTCGTACCGTCGCGGCCTTCCTGGACCGCGAGGTGGTCCCGTTCCACGACCAGTGGGAGAAGGACGGCGTGGTCGACCGCGCGGTGTGGGCGAAGGCCGGCGCCCAGGGGATGCTCGGCCTCCAGCTCGACGAGGAGTACGGCGGCGGCGGCACTCGCGACTTCCGCTACAACGTGGTGATCGGCGAGGAGATGGCCCGGCGCGACGTGTACGGCGCCGCCTTCACCCTCTTCAACGACATGATCGCGCCGTACTTCGCCGCGCTGGCCAGCGACGAGCAGCGGGCCCGGTGGTTCCCGAAGCTGGCCGCAGGTGAGCTGATCGCCGCCATCGCCATGACCGAACCGGGCGCCGGCAGCGACCTCCAGGGCATCCGCACCACCGCCGTCGACAAGGGCGACCACTTCGTGCTGAACGGCTCGAAGACGTTCATCAGCAACGGGATCCTGGCCGACCTCGTCGTGGTGGTCGCGCGGACCGACCCCGACGGCGGCGCGAAGGGGCTCAGCCTGCTCGTGGTCGAGCGTGGGATGACCGGCTTCGAACGGGGCCGCAACCTCGACAAGATCGGACAGCACGCCCAGGACACCGCGGAGCTGTTCTTCGACAACGTCGCGGTGCCGAGAGCGAACCTGCTCGGCGAGGAGGGGCAGGGGTTCGGCTACCTGATGACCAACCTGCCGCAGGAGCGGCTCTCGATCGCGGTCTCCGCCGCGGCCGGCTGCGAGGCGGTGCTCGAGGAGTGCCTGCGCTACGTGAAGGAGCGGCAGGCGTTCGGACGGCCGATCGGCTCGTTCCAGAACACCCGTTTCGTATTGGCCGAGATGGCCACGGAGGCGCACATCGCCCGGGTCTTCGTCGACGACTGCATCAGGCGGCACCTGGCCGGCGAGCTCGACACCAGCACGGCATCGATGGCCAAGTGGTGGACCACCGAGTTGCAGAAGCGGGTCGTCGACACCGGGGTGCAGCTGTTCGGCGGCTACGGCTACATGACGGAGTTCCCGATCGCCCGGGCCTTCCTGAACAGCCGGGTCCAGACGATCTATGGCGGCACGACCGAGATCCAGAAGGAGATCATCGGCCGCTCGCTGGGGCTCTGAGATCAGCCGAGTCGGACCGGCAGCGCCTCCACGCCGTACACGATGGACATGTCGCGGAAGTCGATGCGCTCGGTGGCCACGCTCATCTGCGGGAACCGCCGAGCCAGTGCAGGGAACGCGGTCCGCAGCTCCATCCGGGCGAGCTCGGCACCGACGCAGCGGTGGAAGCCGTAGCCGAACGCGAGGTTGGTGGTGGAGCCGAGGGCACGCGACGGGTCGAACGCATCCATCCAGCTGCCGGTCCGGCCATCCCGGTTGGCCCCGGCGAGGTGGGTGATCACGACGTCGCCCTTCGCGATCTGCTGCCCCGCGACCTCGACGTCCTGGCGGGGGAACCGCGGGAAGGCGACCTGCACCACCGACAGGTAGCGCAGCAGCTCCTCGACCGTCCGTTCGACGCAGGCCGGGTCCGCGGCGAGCCGGGCGTACTCGTCGCGATGGCCGAGCACCACC
>JBOHDW010000050.1:0-7144 GCA_050700795.1 Nocardioidaceae bacterium
CCTACCAGCCCGTCACCGCCACGGTCCACCGAGGTGACCGGCTGGCGGCCGGCAAACCCCTCGGGACGCTGGCACTTTTCGGTTCCCACTGCTGGCCGCGTTGGTGCCTGCACTGGGGGCTGATCGCGGGACGCGACCACTACCTCGACCCGTTGACGGTCCTCGGGCTGGCCCCTATCCGGCTGCTGCCGTTCGGAGAACAGCTCGAGTCGGGCACCGAGCTCCCCGTCGGCTACCGGCCCCGACCGATCAGCCGCCTGCCGATGGACGGCTTCTTCCAGTGAGGGTCACGCACGGTCCGCACTCCGGTTCGCTGATGCGTGGGCTTCCCCACTCGGCCCTTCTCGAAAACGATGATGCTGTCGTAGAAGTGCATTGACCGAGTGGTCCGGGTGAACTCATCCACGGTGAAGTTCGGCTCCCTCGAGTGCCAGGCGTTGAGCTGATCGGAGAGCTCCTTGGCGTACTCGATGAACGTGCCGGGCTTGCGGACCCCGCCGCCGTACTTCAGCCAGTAGCTCGTGTGCAGATCCTCGATGAGGAAGACGCCATCCTCGGTGATCTTGGGATAGATCTCCTCGAATGTGTTGATCTGCTGGGCGAACTGGTGACCACCATCCTCGATGACGACGTCGATAGGGCCGATCTCACCCGCCAGCGAGCGCAGGAACTCCCGGTCCTCCTGGTCGCCGATGAAGATCCTCGTGTGGCGCTCCTCAAGCGCCTTGCAGCGCGGATCGATGTCCACGCCGTGGATGCGGGCTCCTCGTCCGAAGTAGTCCCGCCACATCTGAAGCGAGCCGCCCTGCGAAACCCCGAACTCCAGCACCACGGGCTTCTTGCCGCGGAACCGCTCGAAGTGGCGATGGTAGATGTCAAAGTAATGCATCCACTTGTGGATGAGCCTTCCGTCGTTGTTGCGGAAGTACTCCTCGAGCGGCGACATGGCCTTGGGCATGAAGCCAACCTAGCGGCGTCAGCGTCACCGTTGCCGCTTCCTACACGGACCCGCTCAGGCGCGTGGATGCGCCTGGGCGTAGACCCGCCGGAGCCGGTCGGTGGTGACGTGGGTGTAGAGCTGGGTGGTCGCGAGCGAGGCGTGGCCGAGCAGCTCCTGCACGGTCCTCAGGTCGGCCCCACCCTCCAGCAGGTGGGTCGCGGCGGTGTGCCTGAGCCCGTGCGGCCCGAAGACCGGTGCATCGGGAACCTCGGCCAACCGGGTGGTGACCAAGGTGCGCACGGCTCGGGGGTCGATCCGCCGCCCCCGTGAGCCCAGGAAGAGCGCGGCGCCGGCCCCCTCCACCCGCAGCAGGGGTCGACCCCGCGCGAGCCACACCTCGACGGCCCGTCGGGCTGGGGCACCAAAGGGCACGCTGCGCTCCTTGCGCCCCTTGCCGAAGACCCGCACGAGGTTCCGCTCCCGGTCCAGGTCGTCGGTGTCGAGACCGCACAGCTCGCCGACCCGGATCCCGGTGGCATAGAGCAGCTCGAGGATCGCCATATCGCGTAGCCCGGTCGGGCTCCCGTCGTCCGCATGCTCGGCCGCGGCGGCCAGCAGCGCACGGGCCTCATCGACGCGAAGGATCGACGGCAGTGTGCGATGCGCCCTGGGCGTGGCCAGCAGGGCACCGGGGTCCCCCGGGGCCCTGCCAGTGCGCTGGAGCCACCCGGTGAACACGCGGATGGCGGTCGCGCGGCGCGCGAGCGTCGTCCTGGCCCGCCCCATCGTCTGCTGCTTGGCCAGCCAGCTGCGCAGTGTGCGGATATCCAGGGTGTCGACGTCGATGTGGCCGAGAAGAGCGGCGTGCGCCAGCATCGAAGCGACGTCGGCCGAGTAGGCGCGCACGGTGTGCTCGGTCAGGTCGCGCTCAAGAACCAGGTGGCGCTCGTAGTCGGCGACCAGCCGGGCCATCGGCTCGGGAAGCTCATGCCCAGCGGTGCCACCCACGTTCCGAGGCTACGCGGCCGTCACGGTCCCGGCGGGTCGCGCGCGTCGTCGGCGCGGCGCCAGTTCGGGCCTTCCGCGACCACCAACCCCGCCTCGGCGAGTCTGGTGATCGCCTCCCCGACAGCGACGGCGCCCAGACCGGCGGTGCGGGCGATGGAGCCGGCCGGAGCCGACCGGACGACCGGCACCGCGTCGAACACCTGCAGATCCAGAACGGTCAGCACGTCGTGCGGTCGGCGCTCCCCACGGACCGGCGCGGTCAGGTGCGTTCCGCTGGCCGAGACCAGCTCCAGGACGTCGGCGCCTCGGGTCACCAGGGTTGCCGAGCCACCGCGGAGCAGCTCGTGCACCCCTTCGGACGGGGCGCTGGTGACCGGGCCGGGCACCCCCATGAGGATCCGGCCCAGCCGGGTGGTCCAGGTCGCGGTGTTGAGCGCACCGCTGCGCGCGGCGGCCTCGACCACCACCGTGCCGATCGCGAGGGCGGCGATGAGTCGATTGCGGGCAAGGAACCGGATCCTGGTCGGCGAGCACCCCGGGGGGAGCTCCGAGACGACCAGGCCGGTCTCGGCGATGTACTCGAGCAGGCTCCGGTGTGCGGCCGGGTAGGCCCGGTCCACTCCGCAGGCCAGGACGGCCACCGTGGGACCGCGCCCGGCCAGCGCCCCCCGGTGCGCCGCTTGGTCGATCCCGAAGGCCGCCCCCGAGACCACCGTGACGCCGGTGTCGGCGACGTCGGCCGCGATCGACATCGCGACCTCGACGCCGTACGTCGTCGCCGAGCGCGAGCCAACCACGGCAAGGCTTCGAGCGCAGGCCTCGTCCAGCCGAAGGGGGCCACGTGCCCAGAGGCCCAGCGGTTGGCCGCCCCTGTCGTGCACCTCCCCGGCCCGGTCGAGGTCATTGATCCGGCTCGGCCACTCGTCATCGCCGGGGCAGATGAACCGGATCCCGCGCCTGGCGGCGTCGGCGAGCTCCCGCTCAGGGTCGAGGCCACGCAGCCGCAGCGCGACGTCGGTGGAGAGCCCGGTCACCTCCCGCTCGTTCGCGAGCAGGTCGTAGACCTTCTCCGCGCCGAGCTCGCCGACCAGACCGGAGAGCTTGGTGGTGCCGGGCTCGCCGAGGCGGCACAGGGCCGATCGTGCGATCCGATCGCTCATCCGGCCCGCCCCCGTAGCGACTCGACCAGGAGTGGATCTCCGGTCCTGAGCCGAAGGGCGGTGTCGACGTCCGCGAGGGTAGGGCGATCGCGCCGGGCCAGGTCGGCGATCGTCCAAGCCAACCGATGCACCCGCGTGCCTCCGCGTCTGGAGAGGGCGCCGGAGTAGATGCGTTCGTCGATCAACTGCGCGCATGCCGGGTCGAGCGGCCAGCGGCTCTGCAGCACCGGGCCGGGCACGTCGCCGTTGACCCGCCAAGGTGTCCCCGCGTAGCGCCGGGCCTGGCGTTGCCGGGCCGCACCGACCCGATCGGCCACCCGGGCGGTCGGCTCGGGGCTCGCCAAGGGGTCGTTGACCTCGTGCGGCCGCACCGGCTCGACGTGCCGCACGATGTCGATACGGTCGGAGATCGGGCCGCTGATCTTGGCCCGGTAGTCACGACGCCGCACCTCGGTGCAGGTGCACCGGTGGTCGCGGTTGACCGGGTGGTACTCCCCACAGGGACACGGGTTGCAGGCGACCACCACCATCGCCCGGGCCGGGAACCGCGCCGACTCCTCACCTCGGGCGATGGTGATCTCACCGCTCTCGAGCGGTTCTCGCAGCGCCTCGATCAGGTCCGCCTGGAACAACGGGAACTCATCGAGGAAGAGCACGCCATGGTGAGCCCGGCTGACCTCGCCCGGTCGGACCCGTCCGGTGCCGCCGCCGAGCAGGCTGGCGCGCGATGCGGAGTGGTGCGGTGCCCGGAAGGGTGGTCTCAGGATCCGGGTCTGGCCGGGGGGCAGCCCCTCAGACAGGGAGTAGATCGCGGTCAGCTCGAGCGACTCCTCGACGGTCAGCTCCGGAAGCAGGCCCGGGAGCCGCTCGGCGAGCGTCGTCTTGCCGGCGCCTTTGGGGCCGCTCAGCATCAGGTGATGGGCGCCGGCAGCGGCCACCTCCACGGCGAACCGGGCGTCGGCCATGCCGTGCACGTCGGCGAGGTCGACGTCGGACAGCCGCTGGTCGCCGCGCCAGGACAGCAGCGGCGCGGCGGTGAGGGGTTCGACAGGAGGCGCGGTCGGGACCTCGTCTCCGCACAGGTGCGCGACCACCTGTTCCAGCGACCGCAGCCCGATCACGTCGACCCCGGCGACCAGCGCCGCCTCGTCGGCCTGAGGCTCGGGGACCACCACGCACCCGATCCCTCGGGTGGCGGCGGCCATCACCATCGGCAGCACTCCGGGCACGGCGCGCAGCCGCCCGTCCAGGGTGAGCTCACCGATGAAGACGATGCCGTCGAGCGCCCGCTTCGGCAGGCCATCGGACGCGGCCATGGTGCCCA
The DNA here is from genome assembly GCA_050700795.1 of Nocardioidaceae bacterium. GTDB lineage: Bacteria > Actinomycetota > Actinomycetes > Propionibacteriales > Nocardioidaceae > JBOHDW01. The sequence goes on from JBOHDW010000050.1 coordinate 4,433, forward strand.
CCGCGATCGCGAGATCGAAATGGGGGCCGCGCTTGGGCAGGTCCGCGGGCGAGAGCAGGATCGTGACCCGCCGGGTGGCCGGCCACTCGAAACCGCTGTTGGTCACCGCCGCCCGACACCGGTCCCGGGCCTCGTTGATGGACAGGTCGGGGCGCCCGACGAGCGCGGTCTTGACCACGCCCGGAGAGACATCCACCTGAACGTCGACGAGGTGGCCGTTGGCACCCAGCAGCGCGATCGTCCGGGCGGTCGCGAACGACATCAGCCGACCCCCCGAACGTGGTCGACCGTCGGTGCACCCTGCCGAGGAACCAGGACGCCGACGAGGTCGATGCGCACCTCCCGGGGGGCGTGCGGGTGAGCCACCAGCCACCGGGCGGCGAGCCGACGCAGCCGGGCGGCCTTGCGCTCGGTCACCCCTTCCAGCGGGGAGCCGTACGCCGACGACGTACGCGTCTTCACTTCGCAGACGACCAGGACCGTGTCGTCGAGGAGAACCAGGTCCAGCTCCCCCTGGTCGCACCGCCAGTTGCGCTCGACGAGGACCATGCCGCGGCTGACCAGGTGGCGCGCGGCCACGCGCTCGCCGTAGTCACCCAGAGCTGCGTTGTGCGACGCCGGAACGGATCGAGTCATCGGACCTCCTGCGAGGAGGTTCCAGGGACGCGAGGACGATCCGCGTCGTTCGGCCGGCCCCCTGTGGACCGGACGGCGTCACTAGGGGCTGGGGATCGTTACCGGCGCGCCGGCCGGCCCGTATGCCGGCCCCTGGTCGTCAGCGGATCGTGACGCGCCGCGCGACCCTGGCTCGCGACACCGTGGGGGTGGTCGGGAAGACCACCCGGAAGGTCCAGACGCCCGGCGGCAGTCCGCTCAGGGTCGTCTTGGCGGTTCCGTTGCGAAGGCGGAGCCGGCCGATCACGTGGCCGCGAGATCTGACGCGCACGACACCGGTCACCGGGTGGACGCCGGACGCGGTCATGGTCGCGGTGACCGCGAGGCGACCGGACCTGCCCGCCTGCAGGCTCACCTTGAGCCGCGGGGTTGCCCTGACCCGTGCGGTGAGCTCCGTTCGGACGGTGAGCGTGGTGTAGCCGGGTCGGGTCAGCACGACGCGAGCGCGGATCCTCGCTCCCAGATCGGCGGTGGAGAGTCGGTAGGTCATCCCGGTCGCACCGGGCACCGGGACCCCGGCACGCAGCCACTGCACCGAGGCCACCGCCTTCGGGGAGACACCGGCCGGGGTCAGGGTGAGCCTCCGCCCCGGGCGGGTCACCCCCGTCACGGTCGGAACGGCGCCCAAGGTCAGCGTGCCCGGGAGTACCGCCCCCGTCGGCTTCGAGGTGACGGTGACCGGGTCGTACCCGGACTTGCTCGCGGTGACGCTCACCGACAGCGCCTTGCCGACCAGCGACGGGTCGATCCTCAGGGTCGGCGCCCCGGCTCCGTCGAGCGGGGCGCCGTCCGCCAGCCATTGGTAGGACAGGCTGTCCGGCGCAGGGTTCCACCGACCGGGACTGGCCGTCAGTGTCGAGTCGACGATCGCATCTCCGGTGATCGCCGGAGCGACCGTGTTGCTGATCACCCCCGGCTGCACGGCGGCCGTCGCGGCGGAGACCACCGACGTTGTCGGATACCCGAGTCTGGAGGCGGTGACCCGGACCGTGATCGTCTCGGCCTGCTGAGCCAGCGTGAGGCTCAGGGTGCTGGCCGTGGCACCCACGATCCGCACCCCGTTCGCGCGCCACCTGTATCTCAACGTCACCCCGCTGGGCTTCCACGAGCCGGTGGATGCGGTGAGCGCCGAGCCCACTCTGGCGGTGCCGGTGATGACCGGCATTCTCGTGTTGAGCAGGGGCACGTCGTTGAAGTGGATGAATCCGCTCGGCCACCCCCGTGTGGTCGAGGTGATCCGGGCCCAGGAGAAGTCGCCGCCCCAGCTGTCTTGCGACACGATGATTTCGTCGGCGGAGATCACTTGCTCGACGTATGCCACGTGGCCGGCCGAACCGGCGGGAGAGACCCCCGCCTTCCACCAAGCCACCGAACCCACCGCCGGCATGTCGTTGGTGATCGCGCTCATCTTGGTGCCCCAATAGGTCGCATTGCCATTACCGGTCCACGGCCGGACGTTCGGGAGCCCGCTGCGCACCATCCGGTACGCCGCGTAGTTGGTGCAGTTGTGACCGGCGAACATGCGCCAGAACATCGTGCCGCGGACGGCGGCGTACCCCGACGCGTTCATCCCGGCCTTCGAACAGGCCGAGTAGCCCGTGCACAAAGTGGTCACCGTCGCGGACGCGGGCGAAACCCCGACCGTGGTGATGAGCCCGCCACAGGTCAGCGCGCTCACCACGAGAAGGACCAACCGGGCACGTAGCGTCACCAGCGGGAGCATAGGGGCCTTTGGGACCAAAGTGTCCAGAATGACGAAATGTCAAGGCGACACGCCGGGCTGATAGAGCTCCCTTGGGTCCTTCATTTCCCAGCCGGGCGGTCCAACTCCAGCAAGGAAGGAGGGCGGGTACGGCGCCCGGTCCGTGGCGCCGCCGCTGCGATTCGGCCGTCGCCGGCTCGGCTCCGACCTGCGTAACGGGGGCGGTGCTCTGTTGCGCAGGCAGACCGGCCCATTCGAGCCGCCTAACCGGGGCTGTGCTCTGTTGCGCAGGCAGACCGGCCCATTCGAGCCGCCTAACCGGGGCTGTGCGCGAT
>JBOHDW010000051.1:0-4708 GCA_050700795.1 Nocardioidaceae bacterium
CAAGAGTTCGTCGATGGCTACACCGACTTGCAGGGAGAAGTCGTCGACCATGCCGAGAGCGAGGAGCACAAGGAGTTCGACGGGTTGCAGGGCGAGCTTTCCGATGTCGCGCAGGCCCGAGTGGCCACCGCTCTGGATCTCGTTGCCCAGGTCGAGGATGGGACGCTGCCCGGCGACACCTTCGAAGCGATGCTCGAGGCCGCCAAGAGCGCGATCCTCCAACAGGGGGACTGAGCGGGTCAGTCCGGTGCGCCGCCACGAGTTCGGTAAACGCGGGATCTTCCAGAACGAGCAGCACGAGGCGTGCAAGGAAGTGCACGAACCCTGAGGGGGAGTTCATGCCACGTGACAAACTCGGCGTCGGAGTCTTGGGCCTCACGTTGGGAGCGATTTCTGGTGCTCTTCTGGGTCATCGCCCACCTGCTGTGATGCCAGCCGCTACTCGACCCGTGGGGATCCGTTGCGCATGCCCTTGGGCACCCCGGGTACGGCAGACGGAGTAGTGACACATCGATGAAAGAGAGTTGACCCGTGGGAGTTAACGACAAAGTCCACAACAACGCGAAGGACGCCAAGGGTCGCGCTAAGGAGGCCACCGGCGCTGCAACCGGCAACAAGAAGCTGCGGGCCGAAGGCCGTGGCGAGCAAGCCCAGGCCAAGGGCAAGGAGGCCGGCCGCAACCTCAAGGAAGCTGGCAAGAACGTCAAGGACGCTTTGAAGCGGTGACAGGACAGGTGCTGATGGAGGCCGAGGCCTCAGGACGTGAGCGCGTGCGTGTCGAGGTGGCGAGCCCGCGCGAACAGGTACAGCCCGAAGCAGCCGATCCCGAGCCCGGCAACCACCACCGCGGGACCGCCGAGGGCGGAGCCGAGCAGTTTGCTGAAGGCTTGGTCCAGTCCTCCCACCTTCCGGGGGTTCTGGGTGAAGGCTGCCCAACCGAGGAGGGCGCCGATCATCATGAACGCCAGGCCCTTGGAGACGTACCCCACCTGTCCGACTACCACGATGGCGTGTCTTCGATCGGCTGACCGAGCCTCCTCGTCGAGCTGGTCGAGGAACTGTTTGCTGACACCGAAGACCACCAATCCAACCCCCACAGCGGCGGCGACCACGCCGGCGCCCACGAGAATCAGAGATCCGCCTGGTTGCGCGAGCACGATGGCAGTCGTCACTCGTGGGGACTTGCCGGAGCCATGTTGGAAGAGGAGCCTCGCCGACGCCACCGCGAAGTAGCCGTAGACGACAACTCGGGCGACGGCGCCCAGCCTCATGACAGGTCGTCGCCAACCATCGAGGTCGCGGTAGCCCACGGCAGCCGTCAGGAACTGCCACAGCGCGAGTCCAGCGAACCCGACCGCTAACAAGGCCAACGTGACCAACCCGAAAGTGTCGTGCGTCAGCTGCGCAAGGGCCCCGGTTCCCGTCGCGCTGCCGCCGCCTCCCACGATCGCGACTCGAATGGCGATCCAGGCCACGAGCAGGTGGACGAATCCATATCCCACCAGGCCGAGCCGGGTCGCCCAAGCGAGGGTGGCGCTGTGCCTGGCCTCGCGCTCGACACTCGCACCTCCTGACCCCTTACTCAAGGGACGGCCTCTGAAGCATGGCCGTGAGGTACCCCAGCACGCCGGCGGCGACACCTCGCGGCCATGCTGCGAAACTCGCCCCATGCCATCGATCCAAAGCGCTTCACACATCGCGCTCACCGTCCGGGACATGGAGACCAGCGCCGAGTGGTACGGGCGTGTCTTCGGGTGGCAGGTGCTGCGCCGCTACGGTGTCGACGAGGCGGGCACGCCCCGCATCCTGCTGCTCGATCGGTCGAGCACCTTCGTAGTGGGCCTGTGTCAACCCGAGGACCGGTCGGCCGACGACTTCGACCACCGCCGTACCGGCCTCGATCACTTCGCCTTTAGAGTCGCCGACGAAGGTGAACTTGACCGCTGGAGCGCCCATCTCGACGAACTCGGCGTGGCCCACTCCCCGGTGCGTGTGCTCGACCTGGGTCGGTTCGTGTCGTTCGAGGATCCCGACGGCATCCAATTCGAGCTCTGGGTGTGACCGGACATCCGACCACGGTGCCCGCGCCCACGCACCGGCGGGGCACGCCGACCGCGTCTTCCGAAGGCAATGGCCGACTCAACCAGGAAGCACTCGGTGATGGTGAGCACCTGCTCGCAAACGGACCGGACCCATTCAAGTCTCGCAGTCCTCGTCAGTCCCCGGGATGCACCAGGCCACACTCGTAGGCCGTCACCACGGCATGCACACGGTCGCGAAGCTCGAGTTTCCGGGTGACGTTCCCCAGGTGCGTCTTCACTGTTGCCTGGGAGAGGAAGAGCCGTTCCGCAATCTCGGCGTTGGTAAGGCCGCGGGCCAGGAGGCCCAGCACCTCCCTCTCCCGCTCCGTGAGTGAACGCAGCCGCTCCGGTACGCCGTCGGGCACCGGGCCGCGCCCGAAGCGGTCCAGCAGTCGGCGGGTCAGGTCCGGGTGCAGCACCGCGTCGCCGGCGGCGACGGTGCGGATCGCGCCGACGAGCTGCTCGCGCCGGGAGTCCTTGAGCAGGAAGCCGCTGGCGCCCGCTCGGATCGCCTCGTAGAGGTATGAGTCCTCGTCGTACGTCGTCAGCATCAGCACCCGGGACCGCGAACCCGACGCGGCGATCTCGCGGGTGGCTGCCAAACCGTCGAGCGTTGGCATCCGCACGTCCATCAGCACCACGTCGGGTGCCAGCTCGCGGACCAGCGCCACCGCCTCGCGGCCGTCGCGCCCCTCTCCGACGACGTCGAAGCCCTCCTCGACGTCGAGGATCAGCCGCAAGCCGTCGCGGACCAATGCCTGGTCGTCGGCGACGACCACCGTGATCACGTGGGCTCCAGTGGCAGCCACGCCATCACGCGGAAACCGCCATCGGGGGTGCGCCCCGCGTCCACCTGGCCGCCGAACAGCTCGGCGCGCTCGGACATGCCGATCAGCCCGTGCCGTGCGCCGCTTGGCTCCGGCTCAGACTCACCCGGACCGTTGACGACCTCGAGCCGAACGATGGCTGAGGTACGGCCTACCAGCACCTCGACCGGCGCGCCGCGGGCGTGCTTCATCGCGTTGGTCAGCGCCTCCTGCGCGATCCGGAAGAGCACCATGCCCATCCCGTCGGGCAGGTCGCCGGCGGGCCCGTCGACCCGGCAGGAGACGGGCTGCCCGGTCCGCTGCAGCGCCGTGACCAGTCGTGCGATGTCGTCGGCGCCCGGCTGGGGCGCGAGCAGCTGCTCGTCATCCTCCCGGAGCACACCCAGCATCCTGCGCATCTCCGCGAGTGCCTCACGACCGCTGCTCTCGATCGCCTCCAACGGCGCACGAACCCGGGGCGGGTCACTGTCCAGCACGCCGATGGCTGCCATCGCCTGCATCACCACCACGTTGACGTGGTGGGTGACCACGTCGTGCAGCTCGCGGGCGATCTTCGCCCGCTCCGAGGACAACGCCTCGGCCCGCCGTCTCTCGGCCTCGAGGACGGCGCGTCGCTGGTCCATGGACTGGCGCGCCGTACGCGCGAGAACACCCGCCACCAGAAAGAGCACCAGCACGCTGGTCCACATCAGGTAGGACCAGACGTCGGCGTCGTTGGAGAGTCGCATCTCAGGGTCGTGGGTGTCGTGCAGCGCGCTCAGGGCAACCACCCCGACGACGCCGAGCACCAACCGCCGCCGGTCGGCATAAGCACCCAGCGAGTAGAGGCCGAGGAGCGCCGGAAACAGGGCGAACGCGCCCTCCACGCCACCCGACGTCACGACCGCGTGGAACGCGAAGACGGCATAGAACCAGAGCACCGCGACCTCGGGTCGGCGGCGTCGCCACAACATCACCAGGTCGCCGGTGAGGAACAGCGGGAAGGTCCACGCCGCGCTTCCGGCGATGCCGCCGGTCGAGCCGAGGCGGAGGAACTCGCGGTCGACCAGCAAGGCGACAAATACCGCCACCAGCCCGGCGTCGACCAGGAGTGCACGCCCACGGGGGAGGCTCAGCCGACCGGTCACGATCTGATGCTAGGGGCGGATGGGGGTAGGTGCCTCGCCTTCGGGGTTGATCCCTCTCGTCCACACGGTTGAGGCGAAGCGTCGCCGCGACCGATGCGCAGATCCGTCTGCCCCGGGCACGCTGCCGACAACCCGATGGTTCAAGGAGGCCCTCCATGTCACGTCCCCTCATAGGCAACCGGCTCGTCCTCGCCGGCGCCGTCCTCTACCTGCTCGAGTGGGTGGCGATCATCGCCGCGAGCGTCGGCGTACCGGTCGGCGCCGGCGTAAGCGTGCACGACCTCACTTCCGCGTACTCCGGCCACGCCGATGCGATCGGTTGGGCGGCCGGCTGGTTCAGCGTTGTCGAGCTGGGCAGGGTGCTTCTGATGGTCGGCCTGCGCGACGCGCTCGCGCGCTCGGGCAAAGCCCACCCGATGATGGACGTCGCCGTGGTCGCCATGGCCGTCAGCGTCACCGTGGAGATCGTCGTGTACGCCGTCAGCGCCGGCGCCGCCTGGTCGCTGGAGCGGGGCGGCTCCGTCGCCGTCACCCGGGCCCTCGACGCGGTCGCCTTCCAGACCAATCTGATGATCTACGGACCGATGGGGTTCTCGGTGCTGTGCGCGGGCCTCGCCATGTGGCGCTCGGGACTGTTCGGGCGCGCCTTGTCAGCCCTCGCCATGGTGGGCGG
>JBOHDW010000052.1:0-3525 GCA_050700795.1 Nocardioidaceae bacterium
CGTCGACGGCGCGCCGCTCGTCGGCGCGGACGGGGTCGCGGACGGGGAGGCGCTCGGTGAGGTTGGCCCCGTCGAGGGGGAGCTCGACGGGGTGGGGACGGGCGGGTTCTGTGCCTCGGCTGGATTCCGGTGCTGGGGCGTTGAGGAGTGCGACACGACGTGGCCGAGCGTGGTCCCGTGATCCGAAGTGCCGTCGGTGATCGATGAGACCGGGCGGCCCGTGACGGCCTCGAACACGGTGATGGCGCCCAGCGCCACCACCAGCACGCTCACCGCCGCAAGGGCAAGCCGTGGCCAGGGCAGTCCGGCCATCCGCTCGCGGAGCGAGACGCGCGTCTGCCCATCGTCGACCGGCTCCTTGGTGGTGGTCAGCACGGTGCCCCGCGGAGTGATCGTGCGGACCGTCAGCGCCGTACGTCTGACCACCGCGCTGCCCCGGCGCAACGAGGCCGTGTACGTCGCGCTGCCGACCGTGGCGACCACGCTTCCGAGGGCGGCGCCGATCACGGTCCCGCTCACGCCGAGGTACGACGCCGCGACCGCGGCCGATACCGCGGCGAGGGCGCTGCCGGCGACCTGGGTCGCGGTGATCCCCAGCCGGTGCTCGCCGCTGCGGGAGTGCTCTGAGGGGGACATGGTTCCTTGCTCGTCTGGGGGTCTCTGGGGCGCGCTTCAACAGCGGCCTCTAAGTGGGACGCACGGAGGGCCGGAACTATTGCCGGCTAGCGCCGAATCCCGGCGTGATCCTCGCCACGTCGGGCGCGACGACCGTCGGTGGCAGGCGGCAAGATGGGGCCATGAGTCCGACTTCTTCGGTGCCCGCCGAGCCCGAGTCAGAGCCCGCGCCCGCTCAACCCGAGTCCGCGCCCGCCGATGCCCGCGAGGATCATGCGACGCTCGCGGAACGGGTCGAACAGGCGCGTTGGCGCTACTACGTGCTGGACGCCCCGACGCTGTCCGACACCGAGTTCGACAAGGCGATGCGCCGGCTCGAGGAGCTCGAGGAGCGCTGGCCCGACCTGCGAACGCCCGACTCGCCCACCCAGAAGGTGGGGGGTGCGGTCTCGACGGAGTTCACGCCGGTGGCGCACCTCGAGCCGATGATGAGCCTGGACAACGCGTTCTCCGGCGACGAGGTGGCGGCGTGGGCGGCGCGGATCGCCCGGGAGGGCGCCGCCGCGGAGTTCCTCTGCGAGCTCAAGGTCGACGGTCTCGCGATCAACCTGCTCTATGACAAGGGCCGGCTCGTCCGGGCGGCCACCCGTGGCGACGGTCGCACCGGTGAGGACGTGACCCCCAACGTGCGCACGATCGCCAACATCCCGGACCGGCTGACCGGCACGGAGGACCACCCGGTGCCGGAGCGCGTCGAGGTCCGCGGTGAGGTGTTCCTGCCCGTGGCGGCGTTTGAGGAGCTCAACGAGACGATGGTCGCGGCCGGCCGTGCTCCCTTCGCCAACCCCCGCAATGCGGCGGCGGGCTCGCTGCGCCAGAAGGACCCTCGCGTCACCGCGACCCGGCCGTTGGCGATGGTCTGTCACGGGATCGGTGCCCGGGTCGGCTTCGAGCCGGACCGCCAGTCCGCGGCGTACGCCGCCCTCCGGGTGTGGGGGCTGCCGGTCTCCGAGCGGGTCAAGGTGGTGCCCGATCTGGCCGGGGTCTCCGACTACATCGCCTTCTACGGCGAGCACCGCCACGACGTCGAGCACGAGATCGACGGGGTGGTGGTCAAGGTCGACCAGGTGGCGCTGCAACGGCGGCTCGGCTCGACCTCGCGTGCGCCGCGCTGGGCGATCGCGTTCAAGTACCCGCCCGAGGAGGTCAACACCAAGCTGCTGGACATCCTGGTCAATGTCGGTCGCACCGGCCGGGTGACGCCGTACGGCGTGATGGCGCCGGTCAAGGTCTCCGGGTCGACGGTCGAGAACGCCACCTTGCACAACGCCTACGAGGTCCGCAGGAAGGGGGTGCTGATCGGCGACACCGTCGTGCTTCGCAAGGCCGGCGACGTGATCCCCGAGATCGTGGGACCGGTGGTGGCGCTCCGCGACGGCACCGAGCGCGAGTTCGTGATGCCGACCCACTGCCCGGACTGCGGCACCGAGCTGACCTACGAGAAGGACGGCGACAAGGACCTGCGGTGTCCGAACGCCCGCTCCTGCCCGGCGCAGCTGCGCGAGCGGCTCTTCGCCCTGGCGGCGCGTGGCGCCTTCGACATCGAGGCGCTGGGGTACGTCGGCGCGGTGGCGCTGCTGGACTCCGGCGTGATCTCCGACGAGGGCGCGCTGTTCTCCCTCGACGAGGCGGCCCTCCTGCGGGTGCCTCTGTTCACCCGGCAGGCCAAGCGGACCGACGCGCCCGAGCGGGTGCACGACGGTCGCATCCTCTCGGCGAACGGAGAGCACCTCCTCCTCAACCTCGCCGCCGCCAAGGAGCAGCCGTTATGGCGGGTGCTGGTTGCGCTGTCCATCCGCCACGTGGGGCCGACCGCCGCGCGCGCCCTCGCGGGGCACTTCGGCTCGATGGAGACGATCCGCTCCGCCTCGGCCGACGAGCTCGCCGGCGTCGACGGTGTCGGTGGGGTGATCGCCGAGTCCCTGCTGGCCTGGTTCGACGTCGACTGGCATCGGGCCATCGTGGACAAGTGGGCGGCGGCCGGCGTACGCATGGAGGACCCGCGGGACGAGACTGCCCCTCGCACCCTCGAGGGGCTGTCGATCGTGGTCACCGGTTCGCTGCAGGAGTTCAGCCGCGACCAGGCGAAGGAGGCGATCCTGCTCCGCGGAGGCAAGGCGTCGTCGTCGGTGTCGAAGAGCACCGCCTTCGTCGTGGTGGGGGAGTCGCCGGGGTCCAAGCACGACAAGGCGGTCTCGCTCGGCGTACCCGTCCTGGATGAGGCCGGGTTCCGGCTCCTCCTCGACGACGGCCCCGACGCCGTCACCCCCGCCGACCCGGCTTGAGCGCCGACCCGGCTTGAGCGCTGCCCCCGCACGTCTTTCGTGGCCCGGGCAGCCGTACCGTTCCGCAGCGCGAACCAGCCCAATTGGGGGCGGGGTTCGCTTTCGAGCCGGGTCGGCGTCAGAAGGTGTGGCGCATCTTGGTGGCGACGACCCGCCCGTCCTTCTCCTGACGCTCGACCACCTCGTAGCCGAAGCCCTCGTAGAGCGCGAGCGCACCCGCGTTGGCGCCGAAGACGTTCAAGGAGATCGACGACAGACCGCGCCCACGCAGCTCGTCCTCGATGGCCGAAAGGATCGCCCGGCCGTACCCACGACGGCGCTGGTCCGCGGCCACCACGATGTCGTAGATGAACGCCTGGGCGCCGTACAGCTCACCGAGCCAGACCCAGATCATCCCGACCGGGGTGTCTGCGTCGTACCCGGTGAAGAACAGTTGGTCAGGGGTCCTCAGCCCGTCCGGCAGCAGATCTGCGAACTGGGCGGCCGCTGTCTCGCGTGCCTCGTCGATGCCGCAGATGCCCGAGTCGACCCACTCCTGCGCGTAGTCCTCCAGGGCGGTCTCGAC
>JBOHDW010000053.1:0-2197 GCA_050700795.1 Nocardioidaceae bacterium
CAGGTCGACGCCGTGCCACAGCGGGGTGAGCTTCGCGATCGCTCCCAGCACGGGGTTGAGGTTCGAGATCGGGAAGAACGCACCGGAGAACAGGAACAGCGGGATCATCCCGAGCCGGAAGAGCAGCGAGAACGCGCTCTCGTCCTTCAGCCCCGCCGACAGGGCGTAGATCGGCGTCGCGAACGCCAACCCGACGAGCAGCTGGACGAAGAAGGCACCGACCACCCCGAGCGGAGAGGCGAACACGTGGAACGGCACCAGCACCAGCAGGAAGACGACCGAGGCGGTGGCCACCCGGAAGACCACGTAGGCCAGGTGCGCGAGGGCCACGTCGGTGACCCGCAGCGGGGTCGCGATCATGCCGAAGTAGCTCTTGTGCCACTTGACCATGCCCATGACGGGGTAGGTGAGCTCCCCGAAGATCAGCTGCATCGACTGGGCGGCGACCAGACCGGGAGCCACGAAGGCGAGGTACGTCGACGCGCCCTCGAGCCTCGCCGGGTCCGGCGTCACGAACCTCCCGAGCACCACGCCCATGGCGAGGACGTAGAGCAGCGGGACAACGAAGGACGAGATGACCGAGCCCTTCCAGGTGCGCGCGTAGACGATCGTCCAGTAGTCCGCGAGCCGGCCGAACATCGCCGCCCTGCTGGTCGTGGGGGTCGGCAGCGCCATCAGTCCACCAGCGTCCGGCCGGTCAGCCGCAGGAAGACGTCCTCGAGCGTCGACCGGCGTACGAGTACGGCGAGCGGCCGCAGCCCCCGCTCGTGCACCTTGGCCACCGTCTCCTCGCCGTCAGAGGTGTAGAGCAGCAACCGGTCGGGCAGCACCTCCACCCGCTCCGCCAGGTCGCCCACCCGTCCCGCCAGCGCCTCGTGCTCGCCCACCCCGAACCGCAGTTCGGCGACCTCCCGGGTGGAGTGCTCGCGGATCAGGTCCAGGGGGGACCCCTCGGCGGCGATCCCGCCCTTGTCCATCACGACCAGGCGGTCGCACAGCTGCTCGGCCTCGTCCATGTAGTGCGTGGTGAGGACCAGGGTCACGCCCTGCTGTTTGAGCCGGAACAGCCGATCCCAGACGACGTGGCGCGCCTGGGGGTCGAGCCCGGTCGTCGGCTCGTCGAGCAGCAGCAGGTCGGGGCGGTTGATCAGGGACCGCGCGATCGTCAGGCGCCGCTTCATCCCTCCCGACAGGTCCTCGATGCGGGCCCTCGCCTTCTCGGTGAGCTGGACGAACTCGAGCAGCTCGTCGACCCGGGCGCGCACCTCCTTCCGGGGGAGCCCGAAGTAGCGTCCGTAGACGTAGAGGTTGTCGCGGACCGTCAGCTCCATGTCCACGGTGTCGTCCTGGGGGCAGACGCCGATCCGGGCCCGGATCGCCGGGCCGTCCGTGGCCGGGTCCATCCCGAGGATCCGCAGCTCTCCCCCACTCACCGGGGAGACGGCCGCGATCATCCGCATCGTGGAGGACTTTCCGGCGCCGTTGGGACCGAGGAAGCCGAACGCCTCGCCGGGGCGTACATCGAGATCGATCCCGCGCACCGCCTCGAACCCCCCGAACGACTTGCGCAGCCCCCGCGCCCAGATGAGCGGCCCGCTGCCGGGCTCTGGGCTCGTCGAGGACACGCCCCCGACCCTAGACGCCCCCGCTCCCAAACCGACTCCCCAAACGATTCGTCTGCGTTGTTTCGTCTGTTCTCAGCGGAGGCTAAGCAGACGAATCGTTTGGGGTGTCGGGGGTGGCTGAGAGGATGGCGCGGTGGAGCAGTTCAGCGAGGCCACCCGGGGATGGTTCTCGGCCGCGTTCGCCTCGCCCACCCCGGCCCAGACGGGTGCCTGGGCGGCGATCGCGTCCGGCCGCAACGCCCTCGTGGTTGCCCCGACCGGCTCGGGCAAGACCCTGGCGGCATTCCTGTGGTCGGTGGACCGGCTGGCCACCGCCCCGGACCTTCCGGAGCGACTGCGACGCTGCCGGGTGCTCTACGTCTCGCCGCTCAAGGCACTGGCCGTCGACGTGCAGCGCAACCTGCGCTCGCCGCTCACGGGCATCCGGCAGGCCGCACAACGGCTGGACCTTCCGGTCCCCGACATCACGGTCGGCATGCGTACCGGCGACACCCCTGCCGACCAGCGCCGCCTGTTCGCCCGCACGCCGCCGGACGTTCTGGTCACCACGCCGGAGTCGCTGTTCCTGATAC
>JBOHDW010000054.1:0-3186 GCA_050700795.1 Nocardioidaceae bacterium
TTGCCGGAGCCTGATGGCCCTAGTACGGCGACGTACTCCCCTTCCTCGACCATCGCGTCGATCCCGCACAGCGCCTCGACCTGGAGCGAGCCGGACGAGTAGGTCTTGCGCACGTCGGTCAGCGCGAGCAGGGCGATCAATTCCCGCCTCCGGAGAGGAAACCGCCGCCGTTGGGTAAGCCGCCGCCGAACCCTCTACCGGTGAAGCCGCGGCCGCCGTTCCCACTGGTGGCGGTGCGGGTGAACCCGCCGAACGACGGCATCTCCACCCGGTCCCCGGCCTTGAGTCCGGAGAGCACCCGCGTCTCGATCCCGTACGCCGTACCGGGCTTCACCGTGGTGCGCACCGGCCTGCCGTTGACCATCTTCAGCACGTACGTCGTCGAGCCGCTGGTGTGCAAGGCGGCACTCGGCACCGCGAGCACGTTCGTGGCCTGCTTGACGATGATCGAGACGTTGGCGGAGGTTCCGGCGTAGAGGCCCTTCGGAGACCCGGTGACGTCGATGACGACCGGGAAGTCGGCGGCTCCGGACGATGACACTTCCGCGACGCGCCCGACCGAGGCGACCGTCCCGTAGACGGTCGACGATGCTCCGTCAGGGGTGATCCGGGCCTGCAGCCCCTTCTTCAACGAGGTGACGTCGCTGCTGGACACCGTCGCATCGACGACGTACGCCTTGGCCGAGACCACGGTGACCTGCGAGGAGCTGCTCGACGAGTCGGAGGCCGACTGGGCCTGCGAAGCGCCGACCGTCTCCCCGACGGTCAGGTCGACCGTCGCGACCGTGCCCGTGATCGTCGAGCGAAGGGTGGCCGCGCGCAGGTCGGCGCGGGCCGACGAGAGGGCCGCGCGCGCCGACTCGACTTCTGCGCTGTCGGCGGTCAGCTGGGTGTCGGAGGGGTCGGCGTCCGCGTCATCGGCGTACGCCGTCTGGGCGGCGGTCAGCGCGGACGAGGCGGAGTTGAGTGAGGCGTGCAGGGTGGTCGCGTCGATCCGGGCGAGCCCCTGACCCTTGCGGACCTGGTCACCGGCTTTGACCAGCACTCCGGTGACCTGGCCGGACACCGCGAAGTCGAGGTCGGCCTGCTTCTTCGGGTCGATCGTCCCGGACGCCGACACGGTTGACTGGTACGTGCCGGAGGTCACCGTCGCCATCGTGGTCGCCGACGTCGCACCGCCCGGACGCAGCTCCAACCAGGACAGCCCCGCGGCGAGAACGACGACCACCGCGAGCACCCACCAGCGGCGCGCGATCAGCCACCTGCGCATCGGCACTCCTCGGGGTCGGGATGCTCACCCTCGTGTCCCGGCCTGTGGCAGCGATGAATCGCGTCTGTGTGACACCTGTGACTCCGGATGTGCCGCTCCCCCTCAGGTTCGGCTCTGGACAGGTCGGGAAGAATGCGATCGTGAGCAAGCGCGCCGGGGGCCGGAGACGAGCGCAGGAGCACGCCGTCCATGGCCCGGTCTGGCGCAGCGTGCTGCTCATCCTCGGTGGGCTGGTCTTCGTCGGCGTCTGGGTCGTGCTCGTCGGGGTGGCGATTCACTTCGGGCGCACGGCGCGCGCCGGAAGCAGCGACGTGTGGTGGCTGGTGGGCGTCTCGACCCTGGCCGCCGCCGTCTGCCTACTGCTGGTCTTCACCCTCCTGGTCCGGGGGCTGACCCTGATGGGGTTGCTCCGGGAGTACCGGCCACGCCGTGCTCTGGGGCGGCGCGCCCACTAGCTCGTCGTACGGCACCGGAGCCGACGCGGGACACCTGCGTTTCGGAGAATCGGCCGAACGCATGTCAAGATCGTCGCCATGATTCGACGTCTTCTTGTGGTGTGCGTGGCGCTGGCCTGCTCGGTCAGCCTGGCCGCCTGCAACCAGAAGAACTCCCCCTCAGCGAACCCGTCCGCCTCCGCACCGCTCGGCGGGGTACCGCTCAGCAGGGCCGAGAACGTCGCGACGGGCTGGATCACCGCGCTCAACCAGGCGACGGTCAGCGGCGACACCAGCGACCTGAAGAAGTTCGGGACAGCCGCCTGTGCGGTGTGCACCGACTTTGCCCACAAGCTCGATGTGATCTACGCCGCCGGTGGTCATGTCGCCACGAAGGGGTGGACGGTCCAGTCGATCCTCCCGGAGAGCGGCGGTACGGCGGCGCGCCCGGTCTTCCTGGTCAAGGCCACGTCCGCGCCGCAGACGGTTGTCACGAGCAAGGGCGCGACGCCGTCCAAGCTCACCGGTGGTGCGCTCCAGCTGCGGATGATCCTGGTCCAGGCAGGCAACACCTGGAAGATCGAGCGGATCGACGTCTGAGTTTCCACAGATTGGGTCGGGAGGGTTCCCGGCGGGTCGGCGCAGCGGTACGTTCCTGGACAAGTCCGGCGGTGCTCTCGTCGGGTTCTCGGAGTCTCGGGTCGATCTTTTGGGGGTCGAGCGATGCGATTGCTCGGTGCAGGCGGAGTCGTAGTCGCCGGTGCGGTGCTCGTCCTCACCGGCTGCCAGGGTGACCCGGCTCCGAGTCCGCCACCCACTCCATCAGCCTCGTCCGCGGCCCCGTCCGCCTCGCCGAGTCCGGTCGCGCCGACCTTGCCGGCCGCAGCGCGGGGGACGTCGCCCGCTGCGGCCAAGGCCTTCGTGCGGTACTACTTCGCGACGATCAACTACGCGGCGCTTAGCGGAGACGTGTCGGGGCTGCGGTTGCAAAGCGAGCCGGGTTGCAAGTCGTGCAACGCGATCATCAAGAACATCACAAAGGTCTACGGGGCCGGCGGTTACATCCAGTCCGAGAACTGGGAAGTCAGGTCGGTCATTGTGCTACAGCATGAGAAGGGGCGCGAGGTGCTATCAGTGGGCCTCTTCCTGCACCGCGAGGTGACGATCGATGCCCTCGGAAAGCGCAAGGTCGGACCTTCGGGTAGGCAGCCATTGACGATGCGCCTCCACACATTGAGCCATTCGTTCAAAGTGCAGGGACTGGAGTTTGTTTCATGAGTCTCAGGGGGATTCTGGCGGCGGCACTCATCGGCATGACGCTTCTCGCAACACCCGTTCCGACGGCGCTCGGCAAAATGTGTGGATCTCAGGCAGTTGTGGGCAGGACCAGTATCGGAGTCGGCACACAATGCCAGACGCCCACGCATCGAACTCGAACCGGGGCTCTGCCTTCGCTCACTCAACGACCGACATACATGGACG
>JBOHDW010000055.1:0-4985 GCA_050700795.1 Nocardioidaceae bacterium
GGGGAGCCCTGTGTCTGACTTTATCTGACTTTACGTCGTCGCTGCTGCTGTTGTTGCCGACACGATTGTGCGGACCGTGGAGTCGGAGGTTGTCCCGGGTCTCGTAGAACTTGAGGTGGCGGTCCCCCGCCCGATGCCTTCCTTGCGGTAGGTGCTGGGCGTCCGCCAAGACAACCCAACGAACAGGGGACCGCTGTGACCAAGAAGTATCAGACGACCGGGCTCGACACGAACATGCTGGCCGTGCCGGAGCAAGTGAGGAGCCCTGTGTCAAGCTGCCTGGGCTTCGGCCTCGGCGAGGACTCGTTGCAGCGCGGTGTGTTGGGCGGGGTCGTAGGCAGTGTTGTGCTGCCAGCAGTGCCAGATTACGAAGAGCCATGCGCGGGCGAGGATGCGGACCGCGTGGGCGTGGTCATGGCCACGGGCTCGGGCCCGGTCGTAGAGGTCTGCGGCCCATGGGTTGGCGTGACGACTGTCGCCGGCGAAGTCTGCGACAGCGTCGCGGAGCTGTTTGTCGCAAGACCAGCGGAATGCGACGACGCGCTGTTTGCCGGACTGTCTGGTCGAGGGCGCGGCGCCGGCGAGGCAAGCCAGCGACTCTGGGGTGGGGAACCGGCCACGGCAGTCGCCGATTTCTGCGAGCAGCCGGGCGGCGCGGACGCGGCCGGCTCTGGGCAGGCTGGTGAAGATGTGCTGGTCGGCGTGCGCGTCGAGTTGCGTGCTGATCTGGGTCGAGAGCTCCTTGATCTGCTCGACCAGGGTGGACAGCACCTCGAGCAAGGCGCGGGTGACGTGGGCCTGGACGTTGGCATCAACTCCGGCGACGCCGCGGGGGGCGGCGATGAGTCGGGCGTGCAGGACGGCGGGGTCCGTGTGGCCGGAGTAGCCCTGTTTGGCCAGCCAGCCCCCGAGCCGATGGGGGCTCAGCCAGTCCGCTTGGTCCTGGGTCGTGAAGCGGGCAAGGAACGCCAGGCTGATGTTGGAGTCGAGCTCGGAGAACAGCCCCACGGCGCCTGGAAAGACGTTGCGCAGGTGAGCACGCAGTTGGTTGGCGAGTGCGACCCGGTGGGAAACCAGGTCTTTGCGAGCGCGGCAGGCACGCCGCAGCGCGACCGTTTCGGGCGTGTCCGGGGTCAGCGAGCGGAGCCGCGCCCGGTCGGTGCGCAGGGTGTCGGCGAGCACGAAGGCATCGAACCGGTCGTCCTTGTTTCCGGCCGAGCCGTAGCGGCCGCGGAGGTTCTTGACCTGGTTCGGGCTGATCACTACCACCGTGATGCCTGCTTCCAGCAGGGTGTCGATCACGGGTCCGTCGGGGCGTTCGATGGCGACCTCGCCGACGCCGTGGCGGCGCAGGAAGGTGATCAGATCGTGCAGCCCTGCTGCACTGTGCTCGACCAAGGTCCGCGCAAGTTCGCGGCCACGGCCATCGACGACGCACGCAGCGTGGTCGTCGCGGGCCCAATCGATCCCGCCAGTGACATTGTTGACGGGTTCTTCGGGAAGGGTGTTGCTGGCAGACTTCACGTCAGCCTCCTCGCTGCTAGCTCCAGTGGGGAGGCACCTTCATGTGCCGCTGGCGCCGGGACGTGGCTGCCTGTTCGCTCACTGATCGGCGCTCGGAGGCGCTCAGCCCTGTCGACGGTCTGCACATCCCGGGCGACCACCAGACCTCGCGGACCTCACTTTGGACATCAACAGCGTCAAGCGAGCAGGGCGATGGCCTGGTGGCACCTTGGGTGCATCAACGCTCTCTTGGTGAGCGCTAACAAGAAGATGGTGGACCAGTGAGCGACGTCCCGTCCGCTCGACCGGCCACCACGAGTGAGACCGTCGAGGCGGTGGTCCGCACCCAGCTCGCGAAGGCGCTCGGCGGCCGGCGCGGCATGCTGGAGGCCGCCACCCCCACGATCGCGTTCACGGTGTCGTTCGTGGCGACCCGGGACCTCCGGCTGGCCCTGATCGTGAGCGTTTCCGCCGCGGTCGTCCTCCTCGTGGTGCGGCTCGCGCAGCGCAGCACCGTGCAGTTCGTGCTCAACAGCCTCGTCGGGATCGGCGTCGGCGCGCTCTTCGCCTGGCGGAGCATCCGGCAGGGCGGCAGCGCAGACCAGAGCGCGCTCGCCTACTTCCTGCCGGGGCTCCTGTACAACGCCGCGTACGCCGTGGTCATGGTGCTCACCATCGTGGTGCGCTGGCCGATCGTCGGGTTCGTGGTGGGCAGCGTCACTGGCGATCCCACTGCGTGGCGTCGCGACCCGGCCATCGTCCGGCTGTGCAGCACGCTGACCTGGCTGCTGGTCGCTCCTTGTGTGCTGCGCGTCGCGGTCCAGCTGCCGATCTACCTGGCCGGTCGCCGCGCCGAGGACGCGGGCCCGATGGTGGCCGCGCTCGGGGTTGCCAAGCTCGCGATGGGCTGGCCGCTGCAGCTGGCTGCCCTGGCCGCGATGGCGTGGGTGCTGGCCCGCAACCGCACGCCGGCGGCTCAGTCGATCGGATGACCTTCGGGGGCCAGCAGGCGCTGGATCTCCTCCTCGCTGCCGGCCGAGGCCACGAAGAGCAGCTCGTCGCCCGACTCCACCGGCTGATCGGGGTCCGGCGGGTAGACGAGGCCGTCACGCAGGATCGTCACGAGGGCCACGTTGCCGGGCCAGGGGATCTCGCCGACGGGTTTGCCGATGAACGGCGACTCCTCGGGCAAGGTGAGCTCGACCAGGTTGGCGTTGCCCTTCTGGAAGGTGAACAGCCGGACCAGGTCGCCGACCGAGACGGCCTCCTCGACGAGCGCCGACATCATCCGCGGCGTCGAGACGTTGACGTCGACACCCCAGGCCTCGGTGAACAGCCACTCGTTGTTCGGGTGGTTGACCCGGGCCACCGTCCGCGGCACCGCGAACTCGGTCTTCGCCAGCAGGGAGGTGACCAGGTTGGCCTTGTCGTCGCCGGTGGCCGCGATCACCACGTCGCAGCCGTCGAGGTGCGCCTCCTCCAGGGAGGACAGCTCACAGGAATCGGCCAACAGCCACTCCGCGTCGGGCACCTGGTCGGGCTTGATCGAGACCGGGTCCTTGTCGATGAGCAGGACCGTGTGGCCGTTGCCGATCAGCTCCTGGGCGACCGAGCGGCCCACGGCACCCGCCCCGGCGATTGCCACGCGCATCAGTCGTCCTCCGGTCCGCTGTGAATGGTCTCGCGGACGTGGTCCGAGTTCTCGTCGCGCATCACGATGTGCAGCACGTCGCCCTCCTGCATCACCGTCTCCCGGGTCGGCAGCATGCCCTCCCCGAGCCGTTCGATCCAGGCGATCCGGCAGCCACCCTGCTCCTGGAGCTTCACCGTGTGCTGACCGATCCAGGGGCCGTTGACCAGGACCTGGTCGATCCGGATCGTGCCTGACGGGTCGCGATAGTCGGGCTCGGCGCCGGCGGGCAGCAACCGGCGGATCACCTGGTCCGCGGTCCATTTGACGGTGGCCACCGTGGTGATTCCGAGGCGTTGGTAGACCTCCGCGCGGCCGGGGTCGTAGATGCGGGCGACCACCGACTCGATCCCGAAGAACTCCCGAGCGACGCGCGCGGCGATGATGTTGGAGTTGTCGCCGCTTGAGACGGCCGCGAACGCGTCGGCGTGGGCGATGTCGGCGGCTTCCAGGACGTGCTGGTCGAACCCCACCCCGGTGACCTTGGTGCCCTTGAACCAGGGGCCGAGTCGGCGGAACGCCTCGGGGTTGCTGTCGATGACCGAGACGGTGTGGCCACGGTCCTCCAGACCGCGTGCCAGCGTCGACCCGACCCGGCCACAACCCATGATCACCACGTGCACGCAGCAGACGCTACCGGGTGCCGCCAGCCGCGACCACACGCCCGCGTCCAAGGGGCTAGCCTTGCCCCTCGTGGGCGTCGGCAACATCTCGAAGCGGATTCTGCTCGGCCGCAAGTTGCGAAGCGCGCAGCTGGGCGAGACGTTGCTTCCCAAGCGGATCGCCCTGCCGGTGTTCGCGAGCGACGCGTTGTCGTCGGTCGCCTACGCCCCCGACGAGGTCTTCATCATGCTGTCGCTGGCCGGCGCGTCGGCGTACATCTGGTCCTGGAAGATCGCGATCCTGGTCGCCGTCGTGATGTTGACGGTGGTGGCGTCGTACCGGCAGAACGTGCACGCCTATCCCAGCGGCGGCGGCGACTACGAGGTCGCCACCGTCAACCTCGGGCCGACGGCAGGGGTGACGGTGGCGAGCGCGCTGCTCGTCGACTACGTGCTCACGGTGGCGGTGTCGGTCTCCTCCGGCGTGCAGAACGCCGCGTCCGCCGTCCCTTTCATGTCCGGCCACGAGACGTTCTGGGCGAGCGCGCTGGTGGTGCTGCTGGCCGCGATGAACCTGCGCGGAGTGCGCGAGTCGGGCACCTTCTTCGCGATCCCGACCTACGGCTTCATGGCCGGGGTGATCGGGATGGCCGTGTACGGCGCTTTGCGCGCCTCGTCCGGCAGCCTGCCGAAGGTCGAGAGCGCGAGCTACCACATCGTGCCCGACCCGCACTACTCCGGCGCGATCTCTACGGGTGCGCTGATCTTCCTGCTGGCGCGCGCGTTCTCATCCGGCTGTGCGGCGCTGACCGGCGTCGAGGCGATCTCCAACGGGGTGCCTGCGTTCCGCAAGCCGAAGAGCAGGAACGCCGCCACCACCCTGCTCCTGCTGGGCACCATCGCGGTCACCATGCTCCTGTCGATCATCATCCTGGCCAGACAGATGGGGTTGCGGTACGTCGACCCGAATGACCTGTCACGGCTACGGGACGCGCAAGGCAACAAGATGCCGGCCGGGTTCGACGAGCACACCGTGATCGCCCAGATCTCCCGGGCGGTCTTCAACAACTTCACGCCGGGGTTCTACTTCGTGGTCGCCATGACCGGGATCATCCTGGTGCTGTCGGCGAACACGGCGTTCAATGGGTTCCCGGTGCTCGGCTCGATCCTGGCCCGGGACGGGTTCATGC
>JBOHDW010000056.1:0-3424 GCA_050700795.1 Nocardioidaceae bacterium
ATCGGCTCGAAGAACTGCCGAAGGTAGATCAGGAAGGCGGCGAGCACCCCGACCGTCGCCTGCCCGTGGAACGCGAGATAGCCGCCGTAGAGCAGCACCACCGCGATCGTGACGTTGCCGATCAGCTTGATTCCCGGCATGAACCAGGCGACCAGCCGGAACGCCCGCAGGTTCGCCCGGCGGTACTGGTCGTTGACGTCGACGAAGATCTCTTCGTTGCGCGGCTCCCTCCGGAACGCCTGGACCGCCCGGATGCCGAGCATCGACTCGACGAAGTGCACGATCACCAGTGCGACCTTCTCGCGGGTCACCCGGTAGGTCTTCGACGACTCCTTGCGGAACCAGTTCGTCAGCCAGAGCAGGAACGGGAAGCACACCAGCGCGACCGCGGCCAGCCGGACGTCGAGGGTCAGCAGGAGTACGGCGACGCCGACCAGCGTGAGCACCGCGGTCACGAGACCGTCGAAGCCGGTCTCGAGCATCTCGTAGATCGCGTCCATGTCCGACGTCTGTCGTGAGATGACCCGGCCGGAGGTGTACTGGTCGTGGAAGGCCGGGCTGAGCAGCTGGAAGTGCCGATAGACGCGGCGCCGGAGCTGGTAGAGCATGTCCTGCCCGATCCGCCCCGACAGTCGCAGGAAGGTGACCCGGCTGATCGCCTGGACGATGGTGGCCGCGAACGCGAACCCGACGATGACCAGCAACAGGTGCGGGTCGTTGTCGCGTCGGATCGGCGGGATCCCGGCGTCGATGCCGTCCTTGACGAGGTAGGGGATCGAGAGCCGCGAGGCGTTCTCGATGAGGACGACCCCCAGCAGGACCCACAGCCACTTCTTGTTCGGCCGTACGAGGTCGATGAGCAGCCGGCGCGAGCGGTCGCGCAGCAGCCCCGTGACTCGGTTCGAGAGCTCCTCGGCGTGCTGCTCGGCCGCGACCCCGCGCCACGACAGCTCCGCCTCCGGCTCGGGAGTCGGTTCGCTGCCCGTGTCGAGCCCGGTGTCGGTCGGCGTGGTCATGCGCTGACCTCCTCGACCTCGGCGTCGGCGGCGAGCAGCTCGCGGTAGGCGGGCACGGTCGCCAGCAGCTCGGAGTGCTTCCCGACATGGGTGATGGTGCCGTCCTGGAGCAGTGCCACCTTGTCCGCGAGGAGCACGGTCGACGCGCGGTGCGCCACCACGATGCCGGTCGCGTCGGCGAGGACGCGACGCAGGGCGTCCTCCACGAGCTTCTCGGTGTGGATGTCCAGCGCCGACAGGGTGTCGTCGAGGACGAGGATCCTCGGCCTGGCCAGGACCGCGCGGGCAAGCGCGAGTCGCTGACGCTGGCCCCCCGACAAGGACATGCCCTGCTCGCCGATCCGCGTCTCCAGCCCCCAGGGCAGGTCGTAGACGAAGCCGGCCTGGGCCACCTCGATGGCCGCGCGGATCTCCTCCTCCGGGGCGGCGGAGCGGCCGAGCAGGAGGTTCTCGCGGGCCGACATCGAGAAGAGCGTCGGCTCCTCGAAGGCGGTCGCGACGATCGAGCGCAGGTTGGTCAGCTCCAGGTCGCGGATGTCGACGCCGTCGATGGTGATCCGGCCCGAGGTGACGTCGTACAACCGGGGGACGAGCGCGGTGAGCACGGTCTTCCCCGAGCCGGTCGCGCCCACGACGGCAACGGTTTCGCCCGGAACCACGTCGAGGTCGACATCGTGAAGGACCGGGGTGCCCGGCTCGTCCGGGAAGGCGAAGCCGACCCCCTCCAAGCGCAGGTGGCCGCGGGGCTCGCTGAGCACCCGGGTGCCCGAGACGATGGCGGGCTCGGTGTCCAGCACCTCCGAGACCCGGGCCGCGGCGGTCATCGCCTCCTGGGCCATCGCCAGGATGTAGCCCAGTGAGGCGATCGGCCACACCAGCGAGAGCATCAGAGTGATGAAGGCGACCAGGGTGCCCGGCGTCAGCTCGCCCTTGCCGACGCCGATCGCCCCGAGGAGGAGCACCATCACGACGGCGAGGTTCGGGATCACCTCGAGGAAGGTCCAGAACTTCGCCGACAGGCGCACCTTGCCCATCGACGAGTCGTAGAGGTTGCGGGCCGCGTCCTCGTAGCCCCGCGAGACGAACTCACGGCGTCCGAACGACCGGATCACCCGGATCCCGACCGCGCCCTCCTCGGCCAGCGTGGCCAGGTCACCTTGTTGGTCCTGGACCCGACGCGACACGAGGACGTACTGGCGCTCGAAGCGGTTCGAGAGCCAGATGATCGGCAACGCGACGGCCGCGACGACCAGGCCGAGTGGCCAGTACATCTTCAGCAGCAACGCGGTGGTGAGCACGAGCTGGATGACGTTGATCAGCAGGAAGAGCATCCCGAAGCCGAAGAACCGCCGGATGCTCGACAGGTCCTGGATCACCCGGGAGAGCAGCTGCCCCGACTGCCAGGCCCCGTGGAACTCCATCGGCAGCTCCTGGAGCCGCCGGTAGAGGTCGTTGCGCATCTCGGTCTCCACCGAGAGCACCGCGGTGGACTGCACCCAGCGCCGCCAGAAGATCAACACCGCCTCGGTCACCCCCAGGGCGAGCGCCAGCAGGCCCAACGGGAGGATCGGCCCGACCTCGTGCTTGGTGATCGGCCCGTCGATCATCTCCTTGGTGACCAGCGGGATCGCGAGCGAGACGAGCACGCCGGTCAGCGCCGTGCACAGCATGACGAGCAGCGACCGGAGGTGCGGCCTCAGATAGCCGCGAAGGCGCCAGAGCGAGTGCACGCCCGCCGGTGGACGTTCCGACGGGCCCAGAGAGGATGCGAGGTTCGTGGCGGTCATCGGGTAGTGACTGGTCCCCTCGTCGGTGCGGTGCGGCGGTAAGAGTCAGAATACCGGTAGGTCCTTTCACGCACCAATCGGTTTACGCTCCGAACCCTGACAGGGACCGCCGACAGCAGCGAGCCCCGCGCTCGCCTCGGGGGAGGGCGATCGCGGGGTTCGGCTGCTCAGCCGGAGCCGCTATCGGCTGGGGGGCGAGTCGCCGCCCCGGCCGGTCCCGGCTGTGGTCCTCAGGAGGAGCGCCGCCGGCGCGCACCCTCGGCCAGGAACAACCCGAGCCCGAGCAGGACCAGGGCGGACCCGCCGCCGACGTACCAGCCGCTGGGGCCACCGGTGTTCGGCAGCACACCGTCGTCTGGCCGCACCGTCGGCGGCGTCCGCTGCACCTGACGAGGCTTGACGTCCGGTCCGCAGACCCGGACCGTGGCCTGCGCCTTCTGGCCGGTCTCGACGATCGCCGCGTGGTTGACGTAGCTCTGGCACTTCCCGGCGGTACCGGGCAGGTTCAGGGCGTAGTCGAACGAGGTGGCTGTCCCGTCGGCGTTCCAGTCGGCGGTGCCCAGCGTGACCGGGTGCGCCGAGTGGGTGACCTTGTCGTCGGTGACGGTGATGGTCTTGTCC
>JBOHDW010000057.1:0-2410 GCA_050700795.1 Nocardioidaceae bacterium
ACCCATGACTGACCCGGCCCACCGGAGGGGAGACACTTGACCAACGCCGAGGAGGTGAGCGGTACGACGCGCACGAGGCGGCCCGCCCCCGAGCCCGAGGGCGATGTCGGCGACCGGCGGACCCGGATCCTGGACGCCGCCGAACAGCTCTTTGCGGCCACCGGGTTCGACGCGACGCCGACCGCTCGGATCGCCAGCCAGGCGGAGGTGCCCAAGGGGCTGGTCTTCTACTACTTCCCACGCAAGATCGACATCCTCTGCGCGCTGCTGGACGAACGGCTGCCGAGCCACCCGCTGTGCACCGTGGACGAGGTGGCGGAAGGGGACGACCCGGTGGGCTCACTGCTGCGCCTGGTCAACCGACTCGGCCTCGGTGACCACGAGTCGGTCGTGCTGCGCACCATCATCTTCCGCGAGGCGGCCACCCATCCCGAAGTACGCGAGCACATCGGGCACCTGCGCGAGGGGCTGGTTGAACTGACCGAGGGGGTGCTCGATGCGGCCGTCGATGACTCGTTGGACCCGGTGCTTCGGCGCCAAGCCGCCCACACGTTCGTGGCGGTGATGCTCGACGAGGCCAATGCCCGAAGGTTCGGTGGTGCGGTCCCCGACCTGGCCGGCGCAGCTCACATCGTCTCCGGGGCGCTCACGAGGGAGCATCGCCGATCTTAAGAAGTTAGCAAGGATCGGCTGCCGGCGGTATCCGTTGTTCGGCCGATACCGCCGGCCATGATGGGCGTCTAGGTTCGCCCGATGCGCACTCACGAGATCACCGCAACCGCGTCAGGTACCTGGACCCTCGGCGACCGGACCGTCAACCGCGTCGGATTCGGCGCCAAGCGCCTGAGCGCCACCACGGCGGTCGACGTTCTGCGCCGGGCCATCGACCTCGGCGTGAACCACATCGACACCGCGACCTTCTATCCCACCCTCGCGGAGGCCGGGCACGCGATGCACGAGTTCACCTCGCTGCATTGGGCCAACGAGATGATCAGGGCGGCCCTCGCGCCGTACCCCGACGACCTGGTGATCGTCACGAAGGTTGGCCCGAGCGAGGCGGGGCTGGCCCGTCCCGACCAGCTGCGCGCACAGGTCGAGCAGAATCTGCGCGAACTCGGGCGAGACGAGCTCGACGTGGTGAACCTTCGGCAGCACGGCCTTGAGTCGATCGCCGAGCACTTCGGCGCCCTCGCCGAGCTCCGTGACGCCGGGCTGATCCGTCATCTCGGGGTCTCCAACGTCCGAGCTGAACACCTCGCACAGGCCCGGGCGATCGCCCCGGTCGTGTGCGTCCAGAACAGGTACGGCGTCGAGTTCGGACGCGTGAACGACGAGATGCTCAACCTGTGCGGTGAGCGGGCGATCGCCTTCGTGCCGTTCTTCTCCCTCGCCGGCACGGGGCGTGAGGACGGCGGTGTGGTGCGCAACGAGGCGGTCGGAACCATCGCCCGTGCGCACGGGGTCAGCTCCGCACAGGTTCGGATCGCCTGGACGCTGAGCCGGGGACCGCACGTGCTCGTCATCCCGGGTACGGGCGGGCTCGATCACCTGGTCGAGAACGTCGCCGCCGGTGCGCTGGAGCTCTCCGTGGACGAGCTGGCCGCCCTCGAGTAGGACGGTGCCCCCGGTGGGACTCGAACCCACACTGAAAGGTGTTTAAGACCTCTTCCTCTGCCATTGGGATACGGGGGCGGAGTCAGTCTTCCATTCCGATCGCGCGGGCACGGGCGAGCACCGCGTCGAGCATCGGTTCGGTCAACCGGCCGGTGAAGGTGTTCTGCTGCGAGGGGTGGTAGCAGCCCAGCATCACCACAGGGCGGCCGTCGGGTGCGACGACCTCCGCCTCCGCCGCATGACCGAACCGCGGCTTAGGACGCGGTACGGCGTACCCGAGCGCGCCGTACGTCCGAAGGGCGGCGTCCCATGCGTAGCCGCCGAGGCAGACCACCACCCGCACGGACTCCCCGACGAGGCTCAGCTCGCGCTCGATCCACGGTGCGCAGGTGTCCCGCTCGATGGTGGTTGGCTTGTTGTCCGGCGGTGCGCATCGAACGGTGGCCACCATCCGGCACCCGATCAGCCGCTCGCCGTCCCCCGCATGGACCGAGGTCGGCTGGCCGGCCAGTCCGGCGCGGAAGAGCCCCGCGAACAGCCAGTCCCCGGACCGGTCACCGGTGAAGATCCGACCGGTTCGGTTCCCGCCGTTCGCGGCGGGGGCCAGCCCCACGACGAGGATCCCCGGGTGCTCGTCACCCCAGCCCGCGATCGGCCGCCCCCAGTAGGGCTCCCCGGCGTACGACGCACGCTTGTGCTCGGCGACCTCCTCGCGCCATGCGACCAGCCGCGGACAGGCGGAGCACACCGAGACGCGGGCGTCGAGCTCGGGCAACTCCACGTCCCGAGAGAGCCG
>JBOHDW010000058.1:0-5109 GCA_050700795.1 Nocardioidaceae bacterium
GTCGAGGCCCAGGCTGTGCCGGCGCAGGGCGATCGCGGCCGGGTCGAGCTTGCCGCCGACCATCGCCGTCACGGGGTCGCCCGGCGCCACTCTCAGGAGCAGGAACACCAGGGTCAACAGCACCCAGATCATCGGGATGACGAGCACGACCCGTTGCCCGATGTAGCGGGGAAGCGACCCCGAACCCGCGCTCATGTCGCCCTCCTCCTCGCCCGCTCCCGGCCGGCCCTCCGGCGTACCGTGCCGGACACACTACGAGGGAGGGCGCACCGGCCGGCACACCCTCCCTCGCATCCGTCCTACTTCTTGCTGATCATCCAGAACCGGAAGATGTAGGTCGGGTCCAGCGTGTCGGAGACACCCTGCATGCTCTTGCTCGCGACCGCTACGTTCTGACCGTCCCACGACGGGACCAGCGGAACGTCTCGGGCCACGATGTCCTGCAACTGCCCGATGATCTGCGACCGCTTGCTCGCATCGGTCTCGCCGAGCTCCTGGTCGAGCAGCTTGTCCACCGTCTTGTTCGAGTAGTGGTTCGCGAAGAAGCCACCGTCACGGATGAACGGGGTGAGGTAGTCGTCGGCGTCGAGGAAGTCCGGGTACCAGCCCAGGATGTACAGGTCATAGGCGCCCTGCTTGTAGAGGGTCTGGTACTGGGTCCACTCCGCGTCGTCGACGCTCACCGTGAACAGGCCGCTGTTGGTCAGCTCGGTCTTGAGCTCGTTGGCCTCGTCCACCGCGTTGGGTCCGTAGTGGGTCGGGGTGTAGCCGAGCTTGATGGCGATGGGCGTCTTGATGCCGGCCGCCTGGAGGATCGCCTTGGCCTTGTCGACGCTCGGGGCGCCGTACCTGGTCTTGAACGAGTCCTTCTGCCCCGCGAAGCCCGGAGGCACGATGGAGTACGCCGGCTTCACGGTGCCGTCATAGGCGTTCTTCGAGATCGCGTTGCGGTCGATGAGCTGGGCCACCGCCTGGCGGATCGCCAGCTGCTTGCCAACCTTCGTGCCGAGGTCGAAGACCCAGTAGCGGAACTCCGAGCCCTGCCCGTGGATGACGTCGACCTTGCCACTGCTCTGCAGGTCGTTGAGGTCGGTGGGGCTCAGGGTCCGCCACGCGATGTCGACCTGACCGCTCTCGACCGCCTGCTTCAACGGGGCCGGGTCGTTGAAGTAGCTCACGAACACCTGCTTGGTCTTCGGCGTGTTGGGCCCCTGGTAGTTCGGGTTCGCCTGGAACACCGCCTGCTGGCCGGCCTGGTACTGGGCCAGCGTGTAGGGGCCGGAGCCGATCGCCTTCGCGTCCGGGAGCAGCTTGTCCGCGGGATAGACCTGTTGGTCCACGATCGACGCCGTGGCGGTGGTGAGCACCGACAGGAACGTCTGGTCGGGGCGGTTCAGGTGGAAGATCACCGTGCTGGGGTCGGGTGTCTCGATCGCGTTGGCCGCCAGCTTCGGGTGGTCCGCGTTGGTGGCGTCGGTGATCGAGCCGAGCAGCACCGCGGAGCCGTTCGGGTTGTTGATCGCGATGTTCCGCTCGAAGGAGTACTTCACGTCCGCCGAGGTCAGCGCGTCACCGTTGGAGAACTTGAGGTTCGGGCGCAGCACGCACTTGATCGTCTGCGGGTCCGAGTAGGCGCACGACTTGGCGGCGTCGGGCTGCGGGGTCGACTGCCCCGCGGGCACATCCATCAGCTGCTGGAAGATGTTGTACTGGATGTTCCACGAGCCGAAGTCGTAGGAGCCGGCCGGGTCGACGGCGGTGACCGGGTCCGTGGTGCCCAAGATGAAGCTGCCGGACGGTCCGCCGGCCGTGTTGCCGGTCCCGTTGTTGGAGCCACTGCCACTGCCACAGCCGGCCAGGCCAGCGGCAAGGATGCCGGCGCTGGCTAGCGCCACGAGTCCGCGTCTGCGGTTCAAGATCCACCTCACGATTCCGCTCCCCCTCGTTTGTGGGGAGGTTCGGTCGGAACCTACTCCCCGCAGGGAGGGGGCTGCCACCTCGCCCACCAACGTCCGGGGTCGCGATTCGGCAACGATTGGACGTCCCACGATGTCGGCCTCAGGTGACCGTGGCCGTCAGCCGGGCGAGGGCCGCCGCGTCCATCCCTTCGAGGGTGTGGGCGAACACCCGTCGCGGTCCGGGTGGGATCGGCACATGGTTGGGCACCACCAGGACCCGACAGCCGGCGGTCTCGGCCGAGCGGGTCCCGGTGTTCGAGTCCTCGATCGCCACCGTGGCGGTCGGCTCGACCCGGAGCAGCCGGGCCGCGGCGAGGTACGGTTCCGGGTGCGGCTTGCCGCGACTGACGGCGTCTCCGGTCACCACCGCCTCGAAGCTCCCCTCCGGGAGCGCGTCCAGCACCGGCTGGACGAACCGCCGGTAGGACATCGTCACCAGCCCGCAACGCACCCCGCTCCTGCGCAGGTCGCCGAGGAGCTCGAGGGCACCCGGCCGCCAGGGCACCTCGTGGCGGATCATCTCGGTCACGTCGTCGAGCAGCAGCTCGATGATCGCCTCGGGCTCGAGGTCGACGCCACCCTGATCACGGAGGTGGCGCCCCGAGTCGATCAGGTTGTTGCCGATCAGCTCCTGAGTGTCCACCCGCGCCCAGGTGCCGCCGTACCGGTTCACCAGGGCCTCTTCGGCCTCGATCCACAGGGGCTCGGTCTCCACCAGGGTCCCGTCCATGTCCCACAGGACGGCCGCCGGTAGCACCGGCCGCGAGTCGGCGACCATTCAGTCCTCCGGCTCGTAGCCCAGGTTGGAGCCCAGCCAGCGCTCCGCGTCGCGAACGCTCATCTGCTTGCGGGCGGCGTACTCCTCGAGCTGGTCGCGGCCGACCCGCCCGACCACGAAGTACTGCGACTGCGGGTGCGAGAAGTACCACCCGCTGACCGCAGCGCCCGGCCACATCGCCATCGACTCGGTGAGCTCGATGCCCGTGTTCGCCTCGACGTCGAGCAGCTCCCAGAGCTTCTGCTTCTCGGTGTGGTCGGGGCAGGCCGGGTAGCCCGGGGCCGGCCGGATGCCGGTGTAGCCCTCGTCGATCATGGCGTCGTTGCCGAGCCGCTCGTCCGCGGCGTACCCCCAGAACTCCTTGCGGACCCGCTCGTGCATGCGCTCGGCGAACGCCTCGGCCAACCGGTCGGCCAGCGACTCCAGCAGGATCGCGCTGTAGTCGTCCAGGGCCGCCTTGAACTCGACGATCTTGTCCGCGCTGCCCAACCCCGCCGTCACCGCGAAGGCGCCGACGTAGTCCGGAAGCCCCGAGTCCCGGGGCGCCACGAAGTCTCCCAGCGACCGGTTCGGCACGCCGTCGCGGTGCTTGCCCTGCTGGCGAAGGTTGCACAACGTGGTGAGCACCTCGGTCCGGCTCTCGTCGGAGTACACCTCGATGTCGTCCCCCACCGCACTCGCGGGGAACAGCCCGATCACCCCGTTGGCCCGCAGCCACCGCTCGGCGACCAGCTTCTCCAACATGGCCTGGCCGTCGCCCCAGAGGCGGCGAGCGGCCTCACCGGTCGTCGGGTTGTTGAGGATGTCGGGGAACTTGCCCTTCATCTCCCAGGCGTTGAAGAACGGCTGCCAGTCGATGTAGCCCCGCAGCTCCTCGAGCGGGTACTCCTTGAACGACCGGATGAAGTGCGGGTCCGCGTCGCTGGGACGCTCGCCCGGCTTGTGCGACCACACGTCCTTGGCCTGCTGCTGCAACGCCCACGGCTTGGGCGGCCGGTAGCCGGCCCACCGGATCGGGGTCCGGTTGCCACGCGCCTGATCGAGCGAGAGCATCGGCCGGTCGTTGAGCTTCGCCGCGTGCCGTTCGCGGATCGAGTCGTAGTCGCTCTTCACGCTCGCCATCAGGTCGTCGCGACGGTCGTGCGACAGCAGGGCCGACGCCACCGGCACCGAACGCGACGCGTCCTTCACCCACACGACCGGGCCGTGGTACTTCGGGTCCACCTTCACCGCAGTGTGCGCACGCGACGTCGTCGCGCCACCGATCAGCAGCGGGATCTCGAACCCCTGCCGCTCCATCTCGGCGGCGAAGTTCACCATCTCGTCGAGGGAGGGGGTGATCAGCCCGGACAGCCCGATCAGGTCGGCCCCGATCTCCTGTGCCTTGTCGATGATCTTCTGCGCCGGCACCATCACCCCAAGGTCGACCACCTCGTAGTTGTTGCACTGGAGCACCACGCCGACGATGTTCTTGCCGATGTCGTGGACGTCACCCTTGACCGTGGCTGTCACGATCGTGCCCTTCTTCGACGCCGCTTGGGCGGTGTCGCCGGAGCGCACCTTCTCGGCTTCGATGAACGGGATGAGGTAGGCCACCGCCTTCTTCATCACGCGGGCCGACTTGACCACCTGCGGCAGGAACATCTTCCCGGCGCCGAACAGGTCCCCGACCACGTTCATGCCGTCCATCAGGGGGCCTTCGATCACCTCGATCGGCCGACCGCCCCGCGCGGCGATCTGCTGGCGCAGCTCCTCGGCGTCGACCTCCGCATAGTCGTCGATGCCCTTCACGAGGGCATGGGTGATCCGCTCGGAGACGGGGAGCTGTCGCCAGGCCTCGTCCACCAACTCCTGCTGAGCCCCGTCGCCGGCGTACTTGGGGGCGAGCTCGAGCAGTCGTTCGGTCCCGTCCGACCTCCGGTTGAGTACGACGTCCTCGATCACCTCGCGCAAGGGCGGGTCGATCTCGTCGTACACCGCCAGGGCGCCCGCATTGACGATGCCCATGTCCATGCCGGCCTGGATCGCGTGGTAGAGGAAGACCGCATGGATCGCCTCCCGGACCGCGTTGTTGCCGCGGAACGAGAACGAGACGTTCGACACGCCGCCCGACACGTGCGCGTGCGGCAACGTCGCCTTGATCCGCCGCGTCGCCTCGATGAAGTCGACGCTGTAGTTGTTGTGCTCCTCGATCCCGGTGGCGACGGCGAAAATGTTGGGATCGAAGATGATGTCTTCTGCGGGGAAGCCGACCTTCTCGGTGAGAATCTCGTAAGCGCGGCGGCAGATCGCAAACTTGCGCTCCGCCGTTTCGGCCTGGCCTTTTTCGTCGAAGGCCATGACCACGACGGCCGCGCCATAGCGCATGACTTT
>JBOHDW010000059.1:0-3218 GCA_050700795.1 Nocardioidaceae bacterium
CGGCTGACCCGGCCCGGTTCACGCGGCCCGGAAGCCAGCAGAACCCGGAAGCCGGAAGAAGCCGCAAGAACAGCCCCGGACATGGGTCGGCCCCAGAGCCGTCTCGAGAGCCGCTCCGGGGCCGAACACACCGGGGCATCGGGGGGCTGATGCTCCGGCATCCGCGGGGGCAGGGGGGCTTGCCCGGTCCGCGGAAGTCATCGGCCGGACTTTGCCGAGCCGCTCCTCCCAGAAAACGGCCCTGCTGATCCAGCCACATAGAGCATCGGCAACCGAACGGCCGATACTTGATAGTACGAGTGGACTATTTCGGACATACGATGACACTTTCGTAACATCTGACCCCTCTGCCACAGCGATGTGCTCGAATCGTCAGGGAGCCAGGGGAACCAGACCGGGGAGGCACAGATGACCGACGATGCGCCCTCGGTGGCGCTGTCGACGTCCCCCGAGCCCGCGGAGGGGCCGAGGGGGCTGAGCCTGCCGGCACTGCGCGAGTACCGTCGCCGGCTCGCCGCCGAGGAGGAGCGGGCGTCGTACTGGCGCCGGTTGGTGCACGCCCGGATCGACCTGCTCGAGGCCGAGTCCCACAGCGAGCGGCCGCTGGGCCTCGAGGAGCTGGTGCGGGTGCTGGGCGACACCGGCTCCGGCCGGTCCCGCTCCGCGCTCGAACGGGTCCGGGCGGCCGAGCCGCTGCCCGAGCTGCCGGTGCTCGCCGAGATGTGGGTCGTCGAGCTCGACCCCAACGACGCGAAGGCGGTCCGAGCCGCCCTGGACCGGCTGGGGGCCGCCGAGCGCCAGCTGACCCACTACCGCACGGCCCTGCACGAACGGCTCGACGTGGCCACCACCGAGCTCATCGCGCGCTACCGGGAGGACCCCACCGGAGCCCTGGCGGCGTTCCGGTCCCCGCACCGACGCACCCTCGGGGGGTCGTGATGGCGCCGACCGAGCCCACCGAGGACATCTGGGTCGAGTACAAACGCGGCCACGACCCGCTGTTGCGCAACCGGCTCGTCGTGCAGTACGCCCCCCTGGTCAAGTACGTAGCCGGCCGGATGCGGGCCGGCATGCCGGACACCGTGGACCAAGACGACCTGGTCTCGGACGGCGTGTTCGGGCTGATGGACGCGATCGAGCGGTTCCAGCCCGAACGCGGGCTGACGTTCCAGACGTTCGCGGTGCCGCGCATCCGCGGCGCGATCATCGACGGGATGCGGTCGATGGACTTCGTGCCCCGCTCCGTGCGCGAGAAGGTGCGGTCGATCAACCGGGCCAGGATCACCCTCGAGACCAAGCTGGGTCGCGCCCCGGACGACCGAGAGGTGGCCAGCGAGGCGGGGATCTCGGTTGCCGAGATGCGCGACCTCAGCAAGCGGGCGGCGACCAACCACGCGAACGTCGACGACTTCGACCTCGCCGACGAGCTGGTCACCGCGGCTCACCAGGAGATCGAGGACGACGACGTCAGCGCCACCCTCATGAAGGCCGTCGAGCTGCTCTCCGAGCGGGACCAGATCCTGATCGCGCTCTACTACTTCGAGGGGCTCACCCTGGCCGAGATCGGTCAGGTGCTCGGGGTGACCGAGTCACGGGTCAGCCAGCTGCACCGACGGGCCACCGGCGTGCTCCGGGAGAAGCTCGGCGGGCCGTACGACGCGTGAGGGTCAGCTCCACCGGCCGTAGACGTGCACGATGAGCCGGTGGGTGTGGGTGAGCCGCCAGAGCTGGCGCGCGTCCTTGAGGTACATGTTGATGCACCCGTGGCTGTGACCGCTGAACGGGTCGACCATCCGCCGGGAGCCGTGGATCGCCTCGCCGCCGGAGAAGAACTGTGAGTAGGGCATCGCCGCATGGCCCGGCAGGCTGCTGACGTGGTGCCGGTAACGGCGGAACACCACGAAGCGGCCGACCCGGGTCACCTCACCGCGCTTGCCGCCGCGCACCAGCCACGCATTGCGCAACACGCCGTGGTGGAACAGGGTCAGCTGGTGCCGCCAGCGGTCGTAGCAGGCGTGCCACCCCGATGCGTGACAGCCGGCCGGGATGCGGGCGGGGCGCCGAATCGTCGCCTTGATGAGGGCGGCCCAGGTGGCGTGGGTGGCGCTCCCGTTGGTGGGCAGCCCGACCTTGTCCTGGAAGGCCTTGACCCCTGTGCCGGTGCTTGTGCCGAAGACCCCGTTGACCCGAGCCGGGAAGAGGCCGAGCCAGCGCAGCCGGTACTGCAGCTCGCGCACGTGCTCGATGTGCGACGGACGCAGGTCCCGATCTCCCGGACGGGTGACCTCACGGGCGAACCGCGAGGCCATCGACCAGGTGCCGGTCGTCGCCGAGGCGGCGCCGACGGGGACGACGAGCGCGACCAGCGCGACCAGCATCGCTGCACGGGCACCGCCACGGCCGGTCATGACGACAGGATAGGCACATTTTCCGGGTCCGGGTTTCGGTTCGCCCGGCCGCTGCCTAGACTGAAAACAGAACCCCTGCCTGGAGGAGACCGTGCCGCTCTCGGAAGAGGAGTTGCGCCTGCTCGAGCAGATGGAGCGCGCCTTGGTGGCCGAGGACCCCAAGCTCGCGTCCACACTCAGGGGCACGACGTTGCGGGCCCACGCCCGGCGCAAGGCGCTGCTCGGGGTCGTCGTCTTCGTGATCGGCGTCGCGGTGCTGATGACCGGGGCGGTGGCGCGTCAGACGATCGTCGGAGTGATCGGCTTCCTGCTCATGCTCGTCTCGGCCTACGTCGCCCTGTCCGCCTGGAGGAGCCAAAATCACGCCACCGACGAACCCGTGAGAACCGCGCGTGAGCACGGTCGTTTCAAGGTGATCGATGGTGGCCGCAAGGGACGCGCGACCAAGAGTCCGAGCCCGCGCCGACCCATGATGGAGCGGCTCGAGTCGCGGTGGCGCCGCCGCCACGACCGCGGCTTCTAGGAGCCCGGGTCACACCGCGTGGTCGACGCCCGGCTCGCCGAACGTGGTGACCGATCGCTCCTGCCGGGACTGCCGGCCGCCCCAGGTGTGCCACAGCGACCCGGGCAGCCACCGGGCGCGCAGCCTGGCCCGGCCGCTCGCCCCGGCCTCGAGCGCCGCCACCACGCGGGCCACGTCTCGGCGCACGTCGTCGTCCGCGGCCTCGGTGGTCGGAAGGGAGCGCGCGTAACGGGCCCGTTCGAGCAGTCGGACCAACCGATCGAGGGCCCGGGTCGCCTCCGGGTCGG
>JBOHDW010000060.1:0-1712 GCA_050700795.1 Nocardioidaceae bacterium
CCTCGGTGACCATCTTGTTGATCACCCTCCGCAGCCGTTCCGAACCGCCCTCGGGGGCGAACGTCAATCCGGAGCGGCGACCATTGCGGGACAGTTCGTTGGCCAACGTCACATTGAACGCGTCGACCCGGGTGGAAGGCAATGACAGCGAGACATTGGTCCCGTCGTACCGATCGGCCAGGGCGGTGGCCACCTCACCGATCTCGCTGTGGTCGGCGCTCGACAGGGACAGCAGCCCGACCTCCTCGAAGCCGGACCTCTTGATGCCGTTGTCGACCATCGTGCCGATCGTCTGCAGGGACCGCTCCCGGACGGGCCTGGTGATCATCCCGGCCTGACAGAACCGGCACCCGCGGGTGCAGCCTCGGAAGATCTCCACCGAGTAGCGCTCGTGCACCGTCTCGGCCCGCGGCACCAGCGGCCGCTTGGGGTACGGCCACGCGTCCAGGTCCATCAGGGTGTGCTTCTGCACTCTCCACGGCACTCCCGGCCGGTTGGGAGCGACGCGTCGGATCCGCCCGTCCGGGAGGTAGTCGACGTCGTAGAAGCGCGGCACGTAGACCCCGCCGGAGACGGCGAGCCGGTACAACAGCTCGTCGCGTGGTGAGCGGCCGGCGTACCCGGGGCTTCCCTGCTGCTTCCACTCACGCACGATCTCCGAGATCTTCAGCACCACCTGCTCCCCGTCGCCGAGCACGGCGGCGTCGAGGAAGTCGGCGATGGGCTCCGGGTTGAACGCCGCATGGCCTCCGGCGATCACGAGGGGGTCGTCGGCGCCTCGGTCTTCCGCGTGCATCGGGATGCCGGCCAGGTCCAGCGCCGTGAGCATGTTGGTGTAGCCGAGCTCGGTGGAGAACGAGATGCCGAAGACGTCGAAGGCGCGCACCGGGCGGTGGTTGTCGACGGTGAACTGCGGGATCGCGTGGTCGCGGAGGAGCTGCTCCATGTCCGGCCACACCGAGTAGGTGCGCTCGGCCACGATCCAGTCACGCTCGTTGAGCACCTCGTAGAGGATCTGCAGTCCCTGGTTCGGGAGTCCGACCTCGTAGGCGTCCGGGTACATCAACACCCACCGCACATCGACGGAGTCCCAGGGCTTCTGGGTGGAGTTGAGCTCGCCCCCGACGTACTGGATCGGCTTGGTGATCGTCGGCAACAGGGGCTCGAGCCGCGGGAAGAGCGAGTCGGCGTTGGGCGAGGGCATGGCCATCAGGGTACGACGCCCCTCGGGGTCCCGCGTCGCCCCGCGGTCAGCCCTTGACGTAGGACAGCTTGTGCGAGACCAGGCCATCGGCGAACGTGATCACGTCCACGCCACGGACGTGACCTGCGGTGCCGTCCTCGTTCGTCCAGTCGAAGCGCCAGCGGAGTACGGCGTGGTCTCCTGCCACGAAGGAGTCCTCCTCGGTGAACCGGGCACCAGGGGCGCTGCCGAAGGCCCATGATCGCGTCGACGTCTCCGGAGCCGAAGGCCGCGGAGAACCGCGCCAGGGCTACCGCGGGGTCCACGTCGCACTCCGCCCGAAGGCTCCGAGCAGCCGAGCCTGAGCACCGTCGCCGTTATCGACCGCCGCTCCGACGGCGCCGCCGCTGCGGTAGAGCTGCTCGCGATCGGCGAACCAAGCGGCCACCTCGGCAACCAGGTCTTCATCGAGCGCGGTGTCCGCGTTGGTGGCGGCGGCCAGGTCCCAGGCGTGGATCAGGTGGTCGGC
>JBOHDW010000061.1:0-3652 GCA_050700795.1 Nocardioidaceae bacterium
GCACTACCGCTGCCGGCTGTTGCGCTCGGACGGGACCAGTGTCCCCGCCGGCTACTGGACGTTGACGGGGAGCGGGCGGGACACCTGGGTGGTCCCGCTCGGAGCACGAGTCACCCGCCTCGAGCTCGTCGAGGACGGTGGCGCGGTCTGGGCCTCGGCCCGGATCTGAAGAAGTCTCGGCCGATCGGGAATACCCCGGGCCGCTCCCCCCTTGGTATGAAACGGTACTGTTTCGTTTCATCCCAAGGAGGAGACCGCCGTTGATCCTGCACAAGCGTCCCCGCGTCGAAGGCGCGCGCGAGACCGAGATTCTCGACGCGACCGTCGAGCTGCTCGTGGAGAGCGGCTACGACCGGCTCACGATGGACGCCGTGGCCACCCGGGCGAAGGCCTCGAAGGCCACCCTCTACCGACGCTGGGAGTCGAAGCCGAGCCTGGTCATTGACGCCCTCGAACGGGCCAAGCGGTCTCCTCACGTCGACGGTGTCGACACCGGCACCCTGCGGGGAGACCTGATCGAAGCCTTCTGCGGGCCGTCGGGGTTGACCGACAACGACAACCCCGCACTGATGGCGAGCCTGGTCACCGCGCTCGGCGTGGACCCCGAGTTCGCCGCCGAGTTCCGCAACCGCTTCCTGGCTCCCAAGATCGAGGCCACCAAGGCGATCTACGAACGCGCGAAGCAGCGCGGTGAGATCACCGACGACGTGGACGTCGACCTGCTGAGCCCGGCCCTGGCCGGGATCCTCCTGCATCGAACCTTCCTGCTCGGCCTCCCGGTGGACTCCACCACCGTCGAGGCCGTTATCGACCAGATCATCTTGCCGGCGGCCACCCGCCGACCGGCGAACTCACCCACCCAAGGATCGTGATGACCTCAGAAGCAACCGCGACCAGGCCTCCGCAGTCGGAGCCCGGTCACAGCCACCTCGGCCTCGCCCTGGTGCTCATCTCCGTGGCACAGCTGATGGTGGTGCTCGACAGCACCATCGCCACCATCGCCCTGCCCTACATCGGCAAGGACCTCCAGATCTCGCAGGCGAACCTGGCCTGGATCGTGACCGGCTACTCCCTCGCGTTCGGCGGGCTGCTGCTGCTGGGGGGTCGTCTCGGTGACCTCTACGGCCGGCGGCGCCTCTTCATGGTCGGGGTGTCGGTCTTCGCGATCGCCTCGCTGCTCGGCGGCTTCGCCCAGAACGAGCTGATGCTGCTGGGATCCCGTGGCCTCCAGGGGCTCGGTGCCGCGATCGCCGCGCCCACCGCCCTCGCGCTGATCACCACCACCTTCCCGGCAGGGCCCCAGCGCAACCGTGCCTTCTCGGTGTACGCCGCGATGTCCGGCGCCGGTGCGGCGGTCGGGCTGATCCTCGGCGGTTGGCTGACCGGCCTGCACCCGCACCTGCTCGGCACCC
The DNA here is from genome assembly GCA_050700795.1 of Nocardioidaceae bacterium. Taxonomy (GTDB): domain Bacteria; phylum Actinomycetota; class Actinomycetes; order Propionibacteriales; family Nocardioidaceae; genus JBOHDW01. The sequence continues at coordinate 1,413 of JBOHDW010000061.1, forward strand.
TCGTCAACGGGTGGCGCTTCACCTTCCTGATCAATGTGCCGATCGGGCTGCTCGCGGCGGCGTTCGCCCCGCGCATCCTGGCCGAGAGCGAGCGGCACCCCGGTGAGCTCGACCTGCCGGGCGCCTTCACGGTGACCCTCGGCCTCGTCGGCATCGTCTACGGGTTCACCCACGCGGGCGACCAGCGCTACGGCTGGGGTGACGTCTGGACGATCGTCTCGCTCGCTGCCGGTGTGCTCCTGCTGGCCACCTTCATCATCATCGAAAGGCACGTCAAGCACCCGCTGATGCCGTTCCGGATCCTGGCCAACCGCACCCGGGCGACCAGCTTCGCGGTGATGATGCTGGTGCCCGCGGCGATGTTCGCGATGTTCTACTTCCTCAGCCTGTTCGTGCAGAACGTGCTGGGTTGGAGTCCGCTGAAGACCGGCTTCGCCTTCCTGCCGTTCAGCCTCGGGATCGTGGTCGCGGCCACGATCTCGTCCAAGCTGGTCGCGAAGGTGGATCCCCGCTGGCTGGCCGTGGTCGGCACCGCGATGGCGGGCGTCGCGCTGTTCGGCTTCTCCCGGATGCCCTACGACCAGGCCGTGGGCCAGCTCGGCGTGAACGCGCACTACCTCACCAACCTGCTGCCGTTCATCATCTTGATGAGCCTGGGCATCGGGCTGACCTTCGTGCCGCTCACCCTGACCGCCGTACACGCGGTGGGCCAGCGTGACAGCGGGATCGGCTCCGGGGTGCTCAACGCGATGCAGCAGGTCGGCGCCGCCCTCGGGGTGGCGGTGCTGAGCACGGTGGCGGTGCACTTCACCCAGGTCAAGGCCGCCGCGCTCGGGGCCGCGGCCGCGGCACAGAGCGGAGGCGCGGCTCCCGACCCGGGTCGGCTGCACGCCTTGCAGGCCCAGATCGGCAAGGTCGCCTTCACCGAGGGCGCGACCCACGCGTTCCTCACCGGTGCGGCGATGATCTGGCTCGGCACCCTGATCGCGCTGCTGTTCCTCAACGTCAAGCACGAGGAGCTCGCCACCGACGGTCACGAGGTCGAGACGATGCTGCCCGACGAGACCGTGGCGGTCGGCTGACCCATGGTTCCCCCGCGGTCACTCCGCGGGGGAGCCCGTCACGTGGGTGGCGACCGCACGACAGAGCCGGAGTGCCTCCCTGGCCCAGGCCGGGGAGGCACCGGCGAGCCCGCACGTCGGGGTGACCACGAGGTTCGCGGCGACCTCGGCCGGGTCGAGCCCAAGCATGTCGAGGAAGCGGAGCAGCCGCTCGGTGGCGGTGCGCTCGGCCCCCTCCTCGATCCCGGGTGTCGTCGGTACGACGCCGAGGTGCACCGGGGCGCCCTTCTCGAGCAGCCCCGCGACGCCGTCGTACCCCGATGCGGCCAGGATCGTCAGGTCCACGCCGACGCCGGCCGCTCCCGCCGTGGTGAGCAGCGAGACCGGTACGTCGACCGCGCAGCAGTGGGCGAGGGGTACCCCGCCGGCCGCCTCGATCGCCGCGAAGGCCAGCGCGAGCGCGGTGGTGGCGGTGGGCTCGTCCACGGAACGGTGCCGACCGAACCCCGAGGCGGTGGGCACCCCACCCGCAAGCACGGTCGGCAACGCGGGCTCGTCGACCTGCACGACCAGCTCCGCGCCGGGGACCCGGCGGCGCACGTCGGCGACATGCGCGACGAGTCCCTCGGCCAACGCCTCGGCGAGCTCACGTCGGGCACCGTGATCGGCCAGCACCCTGTCGCCGCGGGGGCGCTCGACCGTCGACGCCAGGGTCCAGGGACCGGCCACCTGGAGCTTCAACGGCCCGGCGTACCCCTGGGTCTGCTCCTCGAGGGCGTCGAGGTCCTGGGCGAGCAGCGAACGCGCCCGCCGCTGGTCTGCCCCGCCGGACCGCGAGCCGCCCGTCAGCCGCCACCCCGACGGCTGGAGGTCGGCGCCGAGCCCGTCGACGATCGCCAGGGCCCGCCCGGTCAGGTCAGCGACGGCACCTCGGTCGGGCAGCTCGGGAAGGTGCGGGAGAGCTGGCAGCTCACCCAGGACGACACGCACGCTTTCGGCGAACTCCGTGCCGGGCATCGACCCGACGCCGGTGGCCCGGATCCGGTCAGCCGCGGGCATGCGTCCCGCGACGGGCCGTGCGCGCGATCGTGCACGAGCCCACCACGCGGCTGCCGTCGTAGATGACCGCGGCCTGCCCCGGGGCGATCCCCTGGGCCGCGTCGATCCTGTCTCTTATAC
>JBOHDW010000062.1:0-1583 GCA_050700795.1 Nocardioidaceae bacterium
GCTGCCGTTCATCGGCTACAACGCCGGCGACTACCTCAACCACTGGATCACGATGGGCAAGGACAACGACGCCAGCAAGCTGCCCAGGATCTACTACGTCAACTGGTTCCGGCGCGATCAGGACGGCGGCTTCCTGTGGCCGGGCTTCGGGGAGAACTCCCGGGTGCTGAAGTGGGTCGTGGAGCGCCTCGAGGGCCGGGCCGAGGCGGTCGAGACCCCGATCGGGCGGGTGCCGACGCCGGAGGCGCTCGACATCGACGGGCTGGACCTGTCGCGCGAGGACGTCGCCGCCGCGCTCGCGGTCGACGTGGCGGAGTGGCAGGCCGAGCTCCCCCAGATCACCGAGTGGTTCCAGAAGTTCGGGGACCAGCTGCCCGCGGTCTTGTGGACCGAGCTCGACGCGCTGAAGGCTCGCCTGAACAACTGAGCCCCGCCGACAGCGGGACCGCGTCGGAGCGGGGCCTTCGAGGCCCGGCGCGACTAGGCTGACTGGCGTGACCGAGAGGGAGGCACCGCACCCCAGCGTGAGCTTCGGTCCGGACGAGCGCCACCTGCTGGAGACCACCGCCAACCGCATCTACCGCAACGCGGTGGCGCACGGGTCGCTCTCGGCCAACGACCCGCGGCTCGGCGAGGACAGTCCGCAGCGCCCCGCCCTCGACCTGCTGATCGAGCTGGGGCTGCTGCACCTCGACGAGAGTCGCGAGCGGTACTACCCGGTGGACCCCGCGACGGTGCAGTCGCAGATCGTCGTACCGCTCGGGCAGCAGGGCGCCGACCTACTCTCCGAGTCCGCCAAGTGGGCCGACACGTTCAGCGACCTCGGCCAGATCTTCCGCACGTCACCGCACACCTCCGCGCGCCCGATCCTGGAGATCCACGGCATCGAGAAGATCAACAACTTCATCCATACCGCGGTCAACGACAGCCGCCACGAGCTGCTCACCGCCCAGCCGCACGGGCGCAGACCCGCCAACTTCCTGGCGGTTGCCGAGGATCGCGACGTGCGGGCGCTCGAACGCGGCGTCAAGATGCGCACCCTCTACCAACACTCGGCCCGGCACAGCCCGGCCACCCGCGAGTACGTCGCCGACATCGTCCGTCGCGGCGCCGAGGTCCGCACCCTCGATGAGTTCTTCCGTCGCCTCATCGTGGTCGACCGGGCCCTCGCGGTCGTGCCCGCGTCGGACAACCACGAGGCCGCGATCGCGATCCACGACCGGAACCTGGTCGCCTACCTCATCGACATCTTCGAGCGCTCCTGGGAGCGCGCCTACCCGTTCACCCCGAGCGGGAACCCCGCCGAGAGGACGATCGCCGACGACGTGCGGGCGATGTCGATCCGGCTGCTGCTGGAGGGGCACAGCGACCCGGCCAGCGCCAAGCGGCTCGGCGTCAGCACCCGGACCTACGCGGGGTACATCGCCGCGCTCAAGGAGGAGTACGGCGTCGAGACCCGCTACCAGCTCGGCTACGCCATGGGCCGTGAGGCCGAGCCGGCACCGTCGTTGCCGGCCAACGAGGTCGAGGGCAAGACGGGTTCTTAAACCCCGCGAGGGCAGTCACCTTGCGGTTGACTGCCC
>JBOHDW010000063.1:0-2556 GCA_050700795.1 Nocardioidaceae bacterium
GACGTGGGACCACAGCGCACGCCGCAGCACCTCGGCCATCCGCGCGTCGCCCTTGAGCGTGGCGACATCGGCCGGGTCACTCCCGCGGATGTGGTAGCGCTGGTTGAGCCCGGCCAGCGTCTTCCCGACCAGCTGGTCGATCGTGGTCTGCTGTGCGTCGATCTCCCCCAGGGCGGGCAGCACGTCGCCGATGTAGCGCAGGAACGAGGCGTTGGGACCGACGACCAGCACGCCCTGCCGGGAGAGCTGGTCGCGGTGGCTGTAGAGCAGGTACGCCGCCCGATGCAGCCCGACCGCGGTCTTCCCCGTACCCGGTGCGCCCTGGACGCAGACGGACTCGTTCAGGTCGGACCGGACGATCACGTCCTGCTCGGGCTGGATGGTGGCCACGATGTCGCGCATCGGCCCGACCCGGGGCCGCTCGATCTCCTGCTCGAGGATCGCCGAGTGGCGCTCCTCCACCCCGGCGAGCAGCGGCTCGTCCTCATAGGCGGTCAACGTGCCGTGCTGGAAGCCGAACCGGCGGCGCAGCCGGACCTCCATCGGCTCGGCCCTGCTGGCCCGGTAGAACGCGATGCTGATCCGGGCCCGCCAGTCGACGACGAGCGGGTCGCCCTCCTCGTCGCTGACGTGTCGACGGCCGATGTAGAACCTCTCCCCGCGGGCGTCCGGGTGGGACTCGTCGTAGTCCAGCCGGCCGAAGAACAGCGGCACCGTGGGGTCGTCCTGCAACGCCTTCATCCGCAGGTACATCGTCGACTCGAGGTAGAGCCGGCTGACCCAGTCGCCCGCCGCGGACGAGTCGAGGCCCGCGGACCGGTCCCGCATCCGTGCCAGCGCGGCCCGGCTCAGGGCCAGGTGTCGCTGCTCGTGCAGGAGCTCGGGGTCGGGCACGCAGGAACCTCCGCGGTCGCGGGTGGCGGGGTGGAAGCCTGGTGACGCTACCAGGACAGGCTGTCCAGGTCACCCGGTTTACCCCCCGACCCCCCAACCCGATTCGTCTGCGACCCTTCCGCTCGAAACAGACGAAAGTAAGCAGACGAATCGTTTCTGAGAGACTGGGGGGGTGCGTGAGGGGTTCAGTCTCGAGCCGGGTCGCGTCGCGCTGAACCATGGGTCGTTCGGGGCGGTCCCCCGGGTCGTGCAGGAGCGGCAGGCCGCGATCCGGGCTCGCTGCGAGGCCAACCCGATGCGGTTCTTCCGGGTGGAGCTCCAGGGGCTGGTAGAGGCCGCCCGGGGCGCGGCGGCCGAGTTCCTCGGAGCCGACGAGGTGGCCCTGGTCCGCAACCCGACCGAGGCGGTGGCGACCGTGTTGTCGGCGCTGGCGTGGCAGGGCCGACTCGGGCCCGGCGATGCGGTGGTCGTCTCCGAGCAGGGGTACGGCGCCATGACGCTCGCGGTCCAGCAGTGGTGCACCCGCACCGGGGCGTCGTACGCCGTGGCGCGGCTGCCGCTCGAGGCCGACGCCGTCGAGGCGTACCGCGAGGCCTTCCACGAGGTCGAGGACCGCGGCGACGTGGTCCGTCTGGTGATCGTCGACCACATCACCTCGCCGACCGGCACGGTGCTGCCGTACGCCGAGGTCGCCGCCCTTGCCCACGCCCACGGTGCCGTCGTCCTCGTCGACGGGGCGCACGTCCCGGGGCACGTTCCCGCCGATGTCGGCGCCGGCGACTTCTGGACCGGCACGTTCCACAAGTGGGCGTTCGCCCCGCGAGGGACGAGCGTGTTGTGGGTCGCCGAGGCCGAGCGGGACGCGGTGGCGCCGTTGTCGACGAGCTGGCGGGACGGGCGGCCGTTCCCGCAGCCGTTCGACCTGCGCGGCACCGATGACTACTCCGGCTGGGCCGCGCTACCGGCCGCCCTCGAGTTCTGGTCCGATGCGGGCGGGTGGGATATCGCGACGGAGGCGCGCCTGCTGCTCGACGACGCTGCCCCCTTGTTCGGTCGATCGGCCCGATGCACCGCGCCCTGCCTGCGGCTGGTCCCGCTGCCCGAGGGTGTGGCCGAGACGGCCGAGGCGGCCGACGGGCTGTACGAGTCCCTCGGTCGCCGGGGCCTCGAGGCGCAGGTCACTGCGTTCGGCGGCCGAGGCCATGTGCGGCTGAGCGCGACCGTCTACAACGAGCTCTCTGACTACGAACGACTCGCCGAGGCGCTCAAGGAGAGTTGACCGTCGGGCGGCAACCTTTCCGGCGCTCCATCTCGTCCAACCACCGGAGCAGGAGGTGAGGCAGACGGCATCGCCCTCGGAGTTCGACGCGTTCGTCGCGGCGCGGTCGCGGTCGCTGCTGAACGCCGCGTGGTTGCTGACCGGTGACCGCCAGCTCGCCGAGGACCTGCTCCAGACCGCGTTGGCCAAGGCCTACCTGGCCTGGCGCCGGATCGGCGCGGGAGGCGAGGAGGCCTACGTGCGCAAGATCCTGTTCACCACCTACGTCACGTGGTGGCGGCGAGCCGCGTTCCGGGAGCGCCCCGCAGCGGTCGCGGATCCGGTCGACGCCGTAGAGCCGTCCGACCTGCAGGGCGACGCGGTCGTCCGTGACGTCGTACGTA
>JBOHDW010000064.1:0-2135 GCA_050700795.1 Nocardioidaceae bacterium
TGGTGATCAGCGTGGACACCTGGCGGGCGGAGGTCGGCCGGGCCGTGTGCGAGGCCGGTGCCGATCTGTTGAACGACGCATGGGGCGGGTACGACCCGGGGCTGGCCCAGGTCGCCGCGGCGTACGACGCGGCGCTGGTGTGCACCCACACGAACGGCGCGACGCCGAGGGACCCCCCGCATCGGCCGGCCTACGACGACGTGGTGCGCGACGCGATCGACGCGACGATGACGCTCGCCGAACGAGCGGTCGGTCTGGGCGTCGACCGGAGGAGCGTGCTGATCGACCCCGCCCACGACTTCGAGAAGAACACCTGGCACAGCCTCGAGCTGACCAGGAGGCTGGACGAGATGGTGGCGACCGGGTGGCCGGTGCTGGTCTCGCTGTCGAACAAGGACTTCGTCGGTGAGACGTTGGGCAAGCCCGTCAACGAGAGGGTGGTCGGCACCCTCGCCACGACGGCGGTCAGCGCGTGGCACGGGGCGCGGGTGTATCGCGCCCACGAGGTCGCCGAGACGCGTCAGGTCCTGAACATGGTCGCCAGCATCCGGGGCACCAGGGACCCCCAGCGAGTGGTCAGGGGACTCGCGTGATCACCGAAGCGGTGCTGGTGCCGCAGCCACCGCTGCTCTTCCGCGAGCTGAGCGGCTTGGAGGACGTGGGCCGCGACGTACGCCTCGCGGCCGTCGGTGCGGTGCACGAGGCGGCTGCCGGCGCCGGCGTGGTGAGCGTGGTCGGCGCGGCCGAGAGGGCCGGAGCCTGGGACCCGACGACACCGCCCGACGTCCATGCCTTCGGCGCCCCGGACGGCGGGACGCGCAGCGGTCTGCCGCTCTCGCTCGGCGTGGGCAGGCGGCTGCTCGACGAGGTCGCGTGGACCGGAACGACCGAGCTCGTCGCGCTGCCCGGTGACGCCACCACGCTCGACCTGAAGGCGGAGGCGGAGCGGCTGCGTCAGGGAGCCGAGCGGCGCCTGGTCCTCCTGACCGGTGACGGCAGCACCCGTCGAGGCGACACGGCTCCCGGCTTCCTCGACGAGCGGGCGTTCGGCTTCGACGACGGCATCGCTGCCGCCCTGGCGTCGGGGGACGCCGAGACGTTGAGGAACCTCGACACCGGTCTGGCCGACGAACTGATGGTGCTGGGCAGCATGGCGTTCAGGCTGCTGGGCTGGCTCGGACCGCCCGACCAGGCGGAGCTCGCCTACCGTGGCGACCCGTTCGGTGTGTCGTACTTCGTGGCGAGGTGGTCGTTCACCGACGGGCGATGAGCAACGCCTGCGCCGTCCGGGCGACCGGCCCCCTCGCGTCGTACATCCGAGAGGTGGCGACGCCGATGCGACCCGAGCTCAACGTGGTCTCGGCATCGAGGCAGAGCCAGTCGCCCACGGGCGGTCTGAGCACGTGCACGGTGAGCTCGGTGTTCAGGAACCTCCACGCGCTCGGGTCGAGCACCGCCGAGACGCCGGACGCCGAGTCGGCCACGATCATCAGTCGTTGCACCGGCGTGGTGGCCTCGCCCGCGACGAGGTCGAGGGTGGGGCGCATCCAGACCACGGCAGGCCCCGGGTCGAGTACCGCTCCGCGGATCCAACGCCAGTCGACCGCGTCCAGATAGCCGGCCGACCAGCTCGGTGGCCGGTCGTGTGACACCCCCTCGTCGGGCGTGTGCGGGAGGGGTGCCGTCCCCGGCTCCGGCCCGTCCTCGGTCAGCGGGAACAGCCACGCCGACGCTCGGGCACAGGGCCGGTCAAGGGCCTCGTCGTACAGCGTGGCGGCGCAGAGCTCGACCGACCGACCGGGGCGTACGACGTGAGCGTCGACGCGCAAGCGGCCGACCGGGACCGGCCCCAACAGCTCGACGGTGAGCCGTCCGACGACTCGGGGCGCGTCGCGAGGGAGCCGCTCGATCGCGCGTGCCAGCAGCGCGGCGGGGGGACCGCCGTGCTGGCTGTCGGGGCCCCACGGGCTGGCCGTCGCGGGTCCGGAGAGGAACCGTCCGGGCTCGTCGGCGCGGTAGAACGCGGGCGCCGGACCACCGTCGCTATCGATTACGGCTTCCATGCGGCGGCTGTGTATCCTTCGGTGTCGCGATTTGCACTGGCCCCTTTAGCTCAGTCGGCAGAGCGTCTCCAT
>JBOHDW010000065.1:0-3569 GCA_050700795.1 Nocardioidaceae bacterium
CCCCCGCGCCGTTCACGGGCTCGGAGGTGAAGGACGCCGACACGATCGTCCGGATGCGGGTCGCGTGCCGGCTGGCCGCGCAGACCCTGCAACTGGTCGGCAAGCACATCGCGCCCGGGATCACGACCGACGAGCTCGACCGGATCGGTCACGAGTTCATGTGCGACAACGACGCGTACCCGTCGACGTTGGGCTACAAGCACTTCCCCAAGTCGCTGTGCACGAGCGTCAACGAGGTGATCTGCCACGGCATCCCCGACAGTCGGGTCATCGAGGACGGCGACATCGTCAACATCGACGTGACGGCGTACCTCGACGGCGTACACGGGGACACGAACGGGACCTTCCTCGCCGGCGACGTCCCCGAGGAGACCCGGCTGCTCGTGGAGCGGACGGAGGAGTCGCTGCGACGGGCGATCAACGCGGTCAAGCCGGGGCGGCGGATGAACGTGATCGGGCGGGTGATCGAGTCCTATGCCAAGCGGTTCGGGTACGGCGTGGTCCGCGACTTCACCGGTCACGGCATCGGGACGTCGTTCCACTCGGGGTTGGTGGTGCCGCACTACGACGCGCCGTACTACGACACGCCGATCGAGGCCGGGATGACCTTCACCATCGAGCCGATGCTGTGCCTGGGCAGTTCCGAGTGGGACATGTGGCCCGACGACTGGACGGTGACCACCAAGGACAAGCGACCCAGCGCGCAGTTCGAGCACACGTTGCTGGTCACCGACGACGGCGCCGAGGTGCTCACCCTCCCCTGACGCCGACCCGGCTCGAACGCAACCCCAAATCCCCTCGACCCGGCTCGAACGCAACGGGTGCCCGTACAATCTGGACCGGATGAGCTGGCCGGGCGGCCGCGAGCCCGGTGGCGACATCGGTCTCGAGGAAGGTCCGGGCTCCACAGGGCAAGGTGGTGGGTAACACCCACCCGGGGTGACCCGCGGGAAAGTGCCACAGAGAAGAGACCGCCGCTTCGACTCGTCGGAGCGGCAAGGGTGAAACGGCGGTGTAAGAGACCACCAGCGTTCCGGGTGACCGGAGCGGCTAGGCAAACCCCACCTGGAGCAAGGTCAAGAAGGTCGGTGCCTGCACCGGCTGCGCGAGTGTCCGAGGGCGGCCCGCCCAAGCTCGCGGGTAGACCGCACGAGACCGTCGGCAACGGCGGTCCTAGATGGATGGTCGCCAATCGTTCGCCGTGAGGCGGGCGGGAACAGAACCCGGCCTACAGGCCAGCTCATCCGCCTCGCAGCCCCTTTCGGGTCAGCAAAGATCGCGCACCGGGCACGATCTTTGCTGCGGATCAGCGGTTTACACCTCGAAAATCGAGCACTGTGCTCGATCTTTGCTGCTGTGTGCGCCGCGACGCGTTCAAACGTCGAGCCACCGACCCTGACTCGGCGGCCGGCGACCGCTCGGCCGGCGCCCGTCAACACACCACGAAGATTTGGAAGCCCTCGTCCGTCGCGGTATGGACACCGCCGCTCTCGTGGGACGTCGTGACCGTGAGTGTGCTGCCGCCCCACGAACCCACTGCCTGCACCTCGGCTTGGCCGTTGTCGGTGGTGAGGATGATGAGGTGATCCTCGATGTCGTAGTAGCCGGTCACGTCAACGACGACACCGGTGGCCGCTCCGGATGCCTCGAACGTGAGGTCCCTGGCCCCGCCACCCAGAGCGGCCGTCGAGACATCCAGACAAGGAAGACGTCGCCAAGGCAGCGCACGACGTGGTGCGAGCGGCAAAGCGGGCCGGCATGGGCTTCGGCGGCTGACTGCGGAGCCAGCGCGAGCTGATGGACGACCCAGAGGTCTGAGCGAGCAGCTCGCCGAGCAAAATCTGGTGCCCACTTCGGCAAAAGCGTCGCCAGAATCGTTGCCGGCTGCAAGGATCCCTCCGGAAATACTCGAAGGGGGAGCCCATGTCCTTCATCAGCACCCGCTCGATCGCGCGCGTAGCCGTCGGCCTCGTCTTCACGGCGACGGCGACCGTCCCGCTCATGACGGCGGCCTCGGCGGACACGAACACCGACCCGTCACCCGCGAAGAGCGTCACCGTGTTCCTGAAGGCGCCGAACCCCCACGGTCTCGCGGCCCTGGCGCGGAACCATACCCTTTCCCATAACGAGCGCATCGCAGCCGTCAAGCAGCTGCTGCCGACCGCCGCGCAGCACGAGCAGGCGGCAAAGGCACTGCGCGCCCAAGGGTTCACCGTCACCGATGAGTCGTCGTGGTCGGTCACCGCGAGTGCGCCCGCGACGACGGTCGCCGCCGTCTTCGGCGCCCGCCCCAAGCTTGCCGCACATGCGACAGTCGCCCAGCGAGCCGCCGCCACCGGGGCTCTGCCCGACCTTCCGGCGTCGCTCTCCTCCGTAGCCTCGGCGGCCTTCCCGACCACCGGGGGTCCGGCGGCGTTCGGACACATCAAGGTGGGTGGGCGAGCGCACCGGCCGGCGAACTCCCGGGGGAAGCCGGGCGACGCCCTGACCAACAGCCCCGAGAACTACGGCTACGACTTCCAGGACGCCTACGAGGCGCCGTCGCTGACCAAGGCGGGCGGCGCTCCCGCCAGCGGGCGCTACCGCTCGCAGCGTCTGACGATCGCGACTCTGCAGTTCACGGGCTGGAACCCCGGGGACCTGTCCGACTACGCCGACGCGGCGGGCCTTCCCTACAGCAGCTCGACCATCACGCAGGTCCCCGTCGACCAGGCCAGCATCCCGCCCGCGGACGACACCGGAGCTGACCTCGAGGTCGACCTCGACCAGGAGTCGATCCTCTCGACCGACCCCTACGCCCACCAGCGGGCGTACTTCGCGCCGAACAACGATGCAGGCTTCGACGATGCGTTCAGCCAGGTTGTCGACGACGTCACCGGCGTGGATGCCTATAACGGCGGCGACGCTCACATCGGTGCCCTGTCGGTCTCGTGGGGCAGCTGTGAGGCGCAGAACGACGCCGGCGCCATCGACGCCGCCGAGCCGATCATCGAGTCGCTCGTGGCCGCGGGCGTGACCGTCTTCGCCTCGAGCGGCGACTCGGGCGCCTACGACTGCACGAGCTACGACGTCGACGGCAACCCCGTGGACGCGACGGTCGGCGTGGACTACCCGGCCTCGTCGCCGGTGGTCATCGGTGTCGGCGGCACCAACCTCTCGTCGCAGACCGCCGCCTTCAACAACGGCAGCAACTGGTCCGAGACGGCCTGGAGCTGCACCACGGTGACCGACTGCTTCACCGATCCCGATGCGACGGGCGGCAGCGGGGGCGGCGTGTCCGACACCTTCCCTGAGCCGTCGTACCAGTCCTCGACGCTGTCGACCACGCAGAACGATCGCGGGGGCAGGCTGGTGCCGGACATCGCCGTCGAGGGTGACCCCGCGACCGGTTTCATCATCGACACCACGGACCCGACGCTGCTCCCCTACGGTCAGTACTGGCAGGTCGGCGGCACGAGCCTCGCCTCGCCGGTGTCCGCCGCACTGTTTACCGCGATGCTCTCCGACCACGGCAGGACTACCGGCATCGGCGACATTCACAGCAATCTGTACAACGCCCCATCGAGCGC